>CAYULK010000089.1:0-10642 GCA_964445625.1 uncultured Calditrichota bacterium | reverse complement strand
AAATTATCTCGTATATTACAAAAAACACTTTACGGACTTCTGATTTGACAAATAAAAAATTCCTCATATATGAGCGTTTTTCTCAATTCTGGAATGAAATTGACCGACCAACATTAAAATCGCCCCGGTTCTATTTTCATGTTTTCGGCTGGTTGATCACGTTCTATTTTCTATTTATTGCCATTCAGGCTGATAATAACTGGAAGTCTTTGTGGATTATTTTCCATGCCTATTTTTGGTATAATCTGAATAAGGATATTCTGGATAAGATTAATCCACCGGTCGAAATGATCTTATTATCATTTTTCACCTTTTACGGACTTGAATATACATATTTAAATTCCCGCCTGAATTCTCTTTCTCTTCAGGGACTGGATCCAATATCAGACATATTAATTGCCATTCTTATCCTGCATCTGGGCCTGCTTTTTATCATCAACAGCCCTGCTAATCGAATTAATATTCTTGCCACTAATCTGGAACGGCAAAAATACAGCCAACTGGGACTAATCTTTTATGCTTTTATCTTGTTACTTGCCCATGATATTGTTTTCCGCGAAGATAACTATTATCTGATAATTTTTCAGATCTTTTTATTTTTTATTCTTTTAAATAAAACAACCTGGTTGGAACGACTTACCCGTCAGGAACTGTGGACATATTTTTTTATCTCTCTTGCCATTTTTATATACATTAAGGAACCTTCGGGATTTGAAACAGCAAAGATTATTGATGCACGTCAGTATGCCACATGGTATAGTATTCCCTTATATGTTCACCTTTTGTTCAAAATTTACATTTTAGTACTGGTCGTAAAAATACCGGCAACACTGATTTATAATCACGCCGGACTGGAAAGGAAATTGAAAATTGCCAGTTTATTTCAATCGACCTTTCCTCAGTTTATCCAATTTTTTTTTATGATTTTAATGTTCTTTTATTTTATATCCGGCTGGCAGGCGATGAATTTGCGCAAAGCAATCTATAGTCATCTTGATTCGATTTCAAGTTCCCCTTACTCAGGCAGTTCAACTGTTTACAAGGTACCCCTTATTGCCAATAATAAAATTATTTTTTTACAGGGATACGAACCCCGCCAGATTCTTTTTAAATTACCGGAACAGGGGGTAATTGCCCTAAACCGAACGACTCTTCCCGGACAAACCGGTTTTTCTAACCGGGATTATTTTATTTTTCATAAATCTGACAACCATATAACTTTATCTAAAATGGATACTTCATTTATCCGTGCTATTACCTCTGATTTACTAATAGTGACGGGTTCCGGCATATTAATGTATCCCCTGTCTCCCCGCGAATGGCAGAAAAAAATATATAACAGTAATATACTGCAGGATGATCCTGATATACGCATATACCCGTTTGGATTTTACTCGCAAAATGAATCCCGGGCAGTTTCCGCACAGATCGAAAATACAAATTATAGCTCAGGAAGTACCAAAATTTATGGTTTTATGGTTTTATTCGGAGAACAAAGAATAGTGGTTGGCCGTGTATATCTGCCGGTCGTCGGTGAGGCTACCGGTAAATATCCTTATTTTGCTATTGATATTTATCAGGAAGCGGATATATTTTCGTTTAATCCGGTCATTGGTAATATTTTTATCGCCCTGGTCGTATTATTTCTCCTGGTTGAAATTTTTGTAATTCGCCGGCTTGGTAAATTTGGTTCTGATATCAACAACATCATTGTGGAAAAATTTGGTGTACTAAAAAAAGGAATCCGACAGATATCATCCGGTAATCTTGATTATAAATTGATAATGGGTGGAGAAGACGAGTTTGTTGAACTGGCCGGACATTTTAATGAGATGGGTGACAAGTTAAAAACAACCATTGCGGAGACACGTGAGAAAGACCGCCTGGATCATGAGTTAAAAATCGCCAGACAGGTGCAACTTAGTTTGCTGCCGGAAGATTTGCCTGAGATTGAGGGATACCGCATTGCAGCATCAATTAAAACAGCCAATGAAATCGGTGGAGATTTTTATGATATATTTCCTTTAGCTAAAGATACGTACCTGTTTGCCATCGGTGATGTTTCCGGAAAGGGGTCATCGGCCGCTTTCTATATGGCGCAATTTATCAGTTTATTACGATTTTCACCACAATTCACTACAAAGCCGGCAGAAATTGCACTAAGACTTAACACCTATTTTTCGCGTGAAGTAAAGGACAGACAGATCTTTGTGACTTCTGTAATCGGTGTTCTTGATGTAAAAAAACATACGATCAAATTTGTACGTGCAGGACATACACCGCCGGTTTTGATACCCGGTAATCCGGATCAGGAAATAGTTGAAATATCCAGTGATGGTCTGGGCATTGGATTAACCAAAACCGGAGAAATATTTCAAAACTCATTGAAAGAAAAAACGATTACTCTCAAACAGGATGATAAATTCGTACTATATACCGACGGTTTAATTGAAGCGGTAATCACAGATGCCAATACTAAATCCACAAAAATATTTGGCGAAGATAATTTCAGGGATCTTTTAATTAAAAACAGAACTAAAGATGCATCAGAAATTGAGAAGGAAGTGTCCCGGGCAATAGATGATTTTTATCAGAATCAGTCACCAGTCGATGACTATACACTGCTTATTATCCAGCGATCAGGAGGAGCAAAATAATGGCCGGAAATTCTTTTGGGCAAATTTTCCGTATAACAACAGCAGGCGAAAGTCATGGTCCGGCAAATATGGTTATTATTGATGGTGTTCCCGCCGGTTTACCATTAAAGGATGACGATTTCACGTATCAGCTATCCCGTCGCCGTCCCGGGCAATCTAAAATAACCACCCAGCGTAAAGAACCGGATATTGCAGAAATTTTATCCGGTGTTTTTGATGGTGAGACAACCGGTACATCTCTGGCTATTTTGATACATAACAGTGATAAACGTAGTTCTGACTATAAAGAAATAAGTCGGAAATACCGTCCCGGTCATGCCGATTATACTTTTGATGCCAAGTACGGTATTCGTGACTATCGTGGTGGCGGCAGGTCCAGTGCCCGCGAGACAGTCGTACGTGTTGCAGCAGGTGTGGTAGCTCGAAAGGTACTGAAGTACCTGGGACAAAAGATTGAAATTGTCGGTTATGTTAAACAGATCGGTTCTGTTGTTGCTGATATTCCGGATCCCTCCCGGGTTACAGAAAAGCAGGTGGAAGCAAATATTGTTCGTTGTCCTGATAAAATTGCAGCGGTAAAAATGATCACACTTATCGAAAAAGTGCGTAAAGGAAGAGATTCCATTGGCGGTATCGCTGAGTTTGTGGCCACAGGTGTGCCGGCAGGCTGGGGTGAACCGGTTTTTGATAAACTGCGGGCCGACCTGGGAAAAGCCCTTTTAAGTTTACCGGCAGTGATGGGCATAGAATTCGGAGCCGGTTTTGATGTCGCGACAGCCCGCGGCAGTGAGAACAATGACCACTTTATAAAAGATAAGAACAAAATAATTACCGCTTCCAATCGTCATGGCGGAATTCTGGGCGGTATCTCATCCGGGATGCCTATCATACTGCGCTGTGCTCTAAAACCCACCAGTTCAATTCCTCAGGAACAACCCACAATTGACCAGGATGGTAACCCAACTTCCATCAGCACCAAGGGCCGGCATGACCCCTGCCTGTTGCCAAGATTTATTCCCATCGGCGAAGCGATGATTGCTATTGTTCTGGCGGATCATGGGCTGCGGCAGAGGATCTATAGGAATTAGGAATTGGGAATTGGGAATTGGGAATTGGGAATTGGGAATTGGGAATTGGGAATTGGGAAAATTTTGAGATGTTATGCAAATTGTCAAGAGTTTTTTTTCTTATCTCGTTCCCAAGTTGTACCTGGGAACGTAGAACATGACCACAAATCTTACCCGATGGTAATTACGAAATGGCACGCGGATTACACAGATCAGGCTGATTTTCGCGGATTTAATAATTATTTTTTTATCCGCATTTATCCGTGATTTCAGCGCACATCATTATTTTTCATCACTTTTAATCGTGAAAACACATATACCTTGCAAGTAGTCCATCCGGTAAACTAAGAATAGATTCTTCGATATCTTCACTGTAATATTCAAGGTTCCATTCCATGGATATAGTATAACATATATGTTATATTGAATGCGAGTTAAGAATATGGATGATGGGTATAACGGTTATTTTAATTTTGTGAAGAACCAGTTTTAGAACTACTATAAATTAGTAGAGATTCTTCCAACCATTGCCCAATTTATATATTCAATTTTCTTTTTGGTTTGAATTTTAATCCAAGATTCTCCAATGTCGAGAACTTTACCTTTAAGTCTATCTGTAACGATACTTGCAGAACCCATTTGTAATGATACTTCTTTACCTTTTAATTCTTCTAACATATACCATCTCCGTATGTTTTAATTTCTATTATTTTAGCAAATAACCACAGTTTCGTATTGTATAATGTGAAATTCAACGGCGCGTGATCACGCATATCCGATGGAGAGTGATGTTCGGCATTGTTTATGATTCTATTTATTCCGGTGTATCTCATCATGACATACCGTGCATACAGTGATGAGATTGGACTTTGTGTTTTTGCCACCTTTTGCATGATGTTTTTTATGATGCAACTCCAAATGACGGGGATCAGATCTATTCCATTCGTCGTGGGCCCATTTACAGACCGTGCATTTATAGTCGTCTCTCCTAAGCACTTCTCTCATAATTGGGTCAGGAATCTTCCTGTCATGCTCAGGGCTTTGTCGGTTTGCTTCCAATACATAGATCCCTATGTCTAGATCTGGACGTCCTGTATTCTTAGTGGCAACAGGCCAACCATATTCCGTTCGAAGTTCTCTTACTCGCCTGGCCCATTCCGACCTATCTTTTGCAAGATATTTCAATTCCTCCCCAGTAACTTTCTGTCCAACGTTTTTTCTGAAATATTTTAATATCTTGTCACGTACAGCAATATTTTCTCTTCTTATTTCATTTGCCAAATGCCATCGATGAGCAGCATCTCTATCCTGCTCGGCTGAAAGTAAAATATAATCAGAAGATCCCATGGATGTTACGTCAACATTTGGGAGTGGAAATTCCTTTTCCTCGGCCATTTGTTTAGCAGTAAGGCCGCTCACGATTGACCACCCAAACTCTACTTTTAATTCACGAACCCTTCTAGCATATTCTTGGATACCTGAAACGACAAGTAGTTCATCACTATTTATTATGACTGCAGGATATTTCTTAAGATAATGGAGAATTCTATCCCGAGCACTTCTTGCAATGGCTCTGGGAATTAAAGATTTTCCTAAATTTCGTAAATGTTGATAGCAAGTTACAAGAGAAAGGACTTTATTTCGCAGGCTATCGGATTTTAATTCCTGATCGAAGTTAATTAATAATTTCTGTAATTGTATTCTGATTTCTTCTGATTTTATTTTCAATTCTTCTATTCCTTATCCTCAATAAACGTAAGAAGTATATTTGTTAGTTTATCTTTATTATTCATTTCACAGCTCCAGATAACCAATACATTCCAGCCTAATTCTTTGAGATTAGCAACAGAAGTTTTATCTCTTTCCATATTCTTGTCCAGCTTTTCACTCCAGAACTTTATATTAGTAGTTGGCCGTTTAGACCGTTTGCAATTTGCATGACCATGCCAAAAACAGCCATGGACAAAAATTGCTTTTTTATATTTTGGTAGCATTATGTCAGGCTTACCTGGTAAGTCATTTCTATGAAGCCTAAATCTATATCCCAGATGATGGAGCAAAGAACGCACTACAAATTCAGATTTAGTGTTTTTGCCGCCTACACGCGACATGATTTGACTTCGTTTTTTTTGTGAGAAGACATCCATTCTTGATCCAGCATTAGTCTAACTACATCTGCCACTCGAGCTGCAAGAAGTGGTGGTACGGCATTGCCGATTTGTTTGGCAATCTCAATTTTTGAACCTAAAAATTTGAAGCTATCAGGAAAACTTTGGAAACGTGCAGCTTCTCTGTGAGTGATCGGTCGATGTTGCTCAGGATGTAGATAGCGACCTTTTTCCGGTTTAAAAAATTCCGTTCGTATTGTAACTGAAGGTTTGTCCCACCAAAGCCGACCAAACAAATCAGTTCCACCAGATTTCTTTTTTATCCAACATTTTGGCGTTAACTCTGGTGCAATTTGCTGTAAATCAAAACGGTTCATTCCTTCACGTGGAATTGCTCGGTATCTTCTTCGACTAAGTTCGGTAGGATTTCTTCCAAAGTGCAGATCAATGGGGGGCTGAATGTTTTTTATTTCAGTACCTTCGGGTGGCGGTAAATCGCCTATAGCATCTCTTACGGTTTTCCAACTTAGAGGAGTTGATAGATATTCCTCCCTATTGAAAGTGAGACTTAACTGTTTCCCGTTGCCATTAGGGTTAAAATGGGTTTTTCGTGGAGGAAACAAATTTGATAATTCTGCGAATTTACATCCAATAATAAAAGCTCTGGTACGAGTTTGAGGAACACCGTAGTCTGCAGCAATTAACTTATCTTGCCAAACTTTGAACCCAAGAGATTCAGCAGCTCCAACTATTTCTCCATGCTCAAAAGTGCCTAATATTTGCGGAACATTCTCCATAACAAAAATTGATGCGCCTGATCTCTCGACTACTTCTAAGTAGGGACGCCATAATTCTTTACGTGGATCATTTTCACGATTCTTGTTTAACAGGCTAAAGCCTTGGCACGGTGGGCCTCCTATGACAAGATCAGCTTTAGGTATTTCAATTTTACCTTGTTCTAATATCTCTACAATATCACCGACAATACAATGGAGCCCAAAATTTTCATTATATGTATCAACACAGAATTGATTATGGTCATTAGCCCAAACAGATTGAAAGGGTTGACCAAAAACTTCTGAAAATCCCAAAGACATACCACCAGCGCCTGAAAACAAGTCTATGAGACGATAGCGCCTTTGATTCTGAAGCAACTTTCCAGAACAACGAGAATTATAAGTCGCCTCGTCTTCCTTTAAAATTAACTCTTTGTCAATAATAATTGAATTTTTAAATTGATACATAATTTACATGACCTGTTGAAATAATCTTAAGGTAGTAATTTATGCTTATACCATTTAGTGAGCAATTTTCATCGCAGATTTTTTTTGATGGTCTAACGACGTTTTATTCTGAACAGATCGATAATTATCCTCCGGTAATTCAATCTTATAACCAATAGCTTTGTATCCGGCTTGACGCTTACCATACATCTTTGCCAACACAGGAACTTCAAAATCCACATAATCATAGATGATCACATCTTTTTTGGTTTCGTTCAGTCTGTGAAGTCGCCCTGCATACTGAGTTAAAGTTCCGCGCCATGATATCGGTAAAGATAAGAACAGAGTATCTAACAACTTATCGTCAAATCCTTCACCGAGATAACGGCCAGTTGCCACAATCACACGTGGTTGATTGTGATGAAGTCCTGTAATTTGATCTTTCAATTGTTTCTGTTGTTTTTTACCCATGCCTCCTCTCATCACTATGACATACCGGATATGTTTTTCAAGCATGCCGGCTAGTAAATCTAAATGATCTCGCCGCTCGGTAAGTAGGACTGGAAACCGTTTTGCCTGGACCGCAGTAATAACATCTTCAACGATCATGATATTACGATCTTCATTCTCGGCCAATTTTGTATAAATATCCTGAATAGATAGCGACGTCACATTCTGCAAATGAGATGGTAGATAAAAATTGGTTGCTCGAATGATAACCTTATGGTCAAAAGGCCGTTTCTCTGCCTGCTTGCGATCATCCACTCTATAACGGATAGGACCACACTGCATGAATATGATTGGATGATGACCATCTTTCCTCACAACTGTGGCTGATAAACCTGTTAAATATCTTGCTTTGGCCTGTCTTACAACTTGCTCAAAACTTACTGCGGATATGTGGTGACACTCGTCAATAATTATATGACCATATTTACCAATAATATCATCTACGATGCCTTTTTTAATCAGACTCTGAACCATAGCAACATCAATCTTCTCAGTTGGATTATATTTCCCGCCCCTGATTTGACCAATCTCTTTCGGTTCGATGTCAAGAAATTGACTTAATGTTTCTGCCCATTGGTCAAGCAGGTGACGACGATGGACGATAACCAGCGTGCTAACCTTGCGTTGAGCAACCAGATAAGCTGCCACGATTGTCTTGCCGAAAGCTGTCGAAGCAGCCAGGACACCTTTTTCATGTTGTAATAGAGCATTCGCGGCCTGCTGTTGTTCCTCTCGCAAATCTCCTTGGAATCGAAACTTAATGGGAGTTCCAGAGACTTGATGATCAGTAAAATTAACTTTAATCTTAAGCGACTGAAATAAATCAAGCAATTCATCCAAACAGCCCCTTGGTAATCCCAGATGTTCTGGAAAATCTTCACAACAACTTATGATGCGCGGCTTTCCAAACGTTGATAAACGCATGGCTTGCGCTTTATAAAACTCAGGATTTTGAAAGGCAGCAATACGGATTAGATGATTTCGCAGGGATGGGGTAAGATCTGTTTTTGGGACATAAATCTGATTGGCGTGCACCAACTCAATTTTTTTCGGGAATGGACCGGTAATGGATGGATCTTTACTTTTCCTTGAAGGTGATAAATTCCAGGGCTCATTATCGTTCTCATTTGTCACAGGAATTCGAACCCCTAAGAATTCACCTTGCCTATCAGCCCTACTACATATTATCTCGACTTTTTTGCGATTCATCCGCTGAATTGATGAAAGAAAAGCCCATTGATCATGATATTCAATAAAACGCTCGTCTACGAAAAGACTGTAACCATTTTTTCGTGGTTTTTTTTGCAGAGGCAAAGCTATCAAATTGCCAAAACCCCCTTGTGGAAGTGTATCCTGATTTGGAAAAAAACGATCATACGAGTCCAAGCCAATATCAGGTCTAAGCTCCATAGTTTGTGTAAGAATAAAGGTTCCCATTTTACGTGCAATTGTTGCCGGTATAGATTCGGAAAAGAAAATCCAAACGTGCCCACCGTTACCAGAACGTGATCTTTCCAATGCTGTGAGTACATCAAAACGCTTGCAAGTTTCGATAAATGCTAACGCATCTTCTTGCCAAGAGGTTTTGTCAAAGTCAGCCGCAAGGAACCAACAAGTCTCATCAGTAAGCATAGGATAAACTCCAATTGTAAAATCGCGACTTGATTTATCCTGAGGATCTTTACCTAATAGATGGCTTCTTACAACATTATCAGTAACAGGCAAAAACTTTCGATAGGCACAATTGTCGCAACGAATCTTTGGCTTTTCACAAATACCATTGATCCATTCATTACGACATACAGGTGAATATCCCTTTTTCCCGGTTTTCAAACTCTCAAATCTTCTTGGGTAGACATCTTCACGCCCGCGAAACAAACCACGATATAAGGCGATTTTATCTTCTTCGGAAGAATGGTCATTCACTGGTGATAAATCAGTAGGCTGTAAAAAAGATTTCTGCCTTTGGAGAAAAGATGCCTTGATCTGTTGCAGCTCAGTTCTTTTTTTAAGAAGCTCTGATCTTCTGGTATCAAGCTTCCTTAACTCAGTTTCCATTTGGGATAATAATCTGTTGATTTCATCCAAATTTTTCACAAGCACTTTGAATTTTACATGAAAAACATACGAGTTTTTTAATAAAAAAGTTTAGTATCCCTCCAGTATTTTTTCAATTACCCATGTCAAATAAGCGGATAACGGCCAGGTAATTAGCCGTCTGCCATACGGCAGATCGGATACATTGCTTTATAAGCAGTTATATGAAACTTAAAAATTTTTAATATGCTCTATGAACCAGGGAAGAAGATTGTCAAATTTAAAACTATTTGATTTGAATATCCTCATCTATTGAAAGGTATTTCTTCATTTTGCTAACAACTCACCGAGACGATAATTCTTTTTAATGCTAGCTTTAAGATGAGTGATCATCTCTGGATTAAGATTACCTTCATTCGACTTATCTGGTAATTTTAATTCGAAAGGGAAACCTTTATATTCTTCAATAAGACTATAGAATATATTTATTGCTTCTGAATGATTAATCCCCATTCTTCTTAGTATTTTAGAAACATTCTCCTTCCTTTTAGGATCAATTAGAGCTCTTACTGTTGTGGTTCTTTGTCTCATATTTTTACCTCAATATCATAATATATAAATATAGCCATAATACGGCCATATATCAATAAATTATATTGACGAAAAAGGCCGCTAACCCAAGGTTAAACTGATTTAAATGAATACCAGGCTTAAACTTACGTGTGATAAAATACTTTATCGGATTAATAAATTTACAGATTTCATAGAACGCGGTTAAATTCAGATTGAACCTGTTGTAGCGTAAGCACATTTGTAGGATCTGTAAATTAAACAGTTTTCATTTTAGTTTTATATAGCTACTTCGCGCTTACCTAAACATTCAGAAATATATGAACTTACCAAACCATTCATCCTTTAAATTTCCTCCACTTTCATCACAAAAGTAGACGAATTTTTTTTATGAATACTGTTTTATGCCTTTGTCTCTTTGTGTACCTACTGCGATGAGAACCGAACTTTTACCGCCGGCACCTCGTCCA
>CAYULK010000088.1:0-10658 GCA_964445625.1 uncultured Calditrichota bacterium | reverse complement strand
TATTTGATTAAGAGCATACTCAAAATAACAGGATATGTTATTGGAGGAGCAGTACTCGTAGCGGCAGTCCTGCCAGTGACAGCGCACGCGGGAGACTGCCCAGTGCAGGGTTACGTTGCCAACTCGCAAACACAAGCGCCGATAGACAGCGTGCACGTCCAATACATCGTCCCGCCTGATACAACTAATTTCTTAACCGATAATGGTTATTATAGTGGAGCAGTTACTGACCTGCCAGAAAATGAAGTAACCATCCCAAACGAATTCCTCGTAGAACAAAACTATCCCAACCCATTCAACCCACAAACAACTATTAAGTTTGGCAACGCCTATGATGAGCTACGCATCAATGACATTCTTGGAAGAAATGTATTAACAGAAAAACTTGACGGCTACACCAACAAGACTCTCCACAAAGACTTAGCAACAGGAATATATTTTTACACGCTTATCGATGAAGATAAGCCTCACAAGGAAACAAAGAAAATGATATTACTAGATGGAGGAAATGTAAGCATCAACCTAGTGCAGCACGCCTCATCGCAAAACATCATTGCAATGACAAAAAGCACGCAAGCAGCGGAAGCAGAAGTGAGGTTGCGTCGAGAAGGCTATGTTCCTAAAGACACAACAGTCACACTCGAAGAAGGAGTGACGAACATACACAATTTTGCCATGCAACCAATTCTCACAACTTACCAAGTCACATTCAACCCACGAAACTTGTTGTCAGAGAACGAGCCGACCATCACTGCGCCTTTGCAGCTCACCGTTGATAATGTACTCACACTAGGCGTTGATGTCGACACGGTTATAACAGGCGCGACGACACTTGAACTCGAAGCAGGGGATTATGATATCAACGTTATCGACCCCGACTCGGCTTTTTATAATCATATTCTTGCTCTTCGTAAAGAAGGAGTGTTGTACGATTATTCGACGTTTAATTTGGAGCAACGGGCTTTTCATAGTGAGTCAGCAGTTGTTCCGATAAGTGAGGATCAGACCATTAATATTTACAAGATTGAGAAGTTTGGACACCTTGTTACTGTAGGTCATAATGCTGGCCAGTATTTTGATGGTTTAGAGATTGTCCGACATTCTTATCGTGGGCGAGTTAATAGGCCTGTGACCTTTGTCATTGACACGACTATGGAGTACCGGACAGGAGGTCCAGTACTTAAATCGCAGATTAATCAGGTTCTTGATATTATCAACAATGTTATTGGGAAAGAGATTGATGGATTCCCACCATACACTATTGAGTATGATGAAAAAGATAACACTCTTCATGTGCCTGGTAAGTGGACGACGTTTTGGAAGAATAATTCAGCACCCAGAAATGGTCACGATATTGATGTGCTAACCTACACGATATCGGCAGGAAATACCATTTTAGCAGCCAATACTAATCGTGCAACCACTCTTGATGAATTGATTCAGCCTTTGGGTATGACTGTAGATCCTTTTTTTAATCCAATTGGTGTTTTTATTTATGATGTTGATACTGGTGGTTTGACTGATTATGGTAAGAAAGGTTGGAAGACTATCTTGTTCTTTGATCCTTTAACGAGTTATTACAATCCAGAAACTCAGTAAATTACCACGTTGTAGTTATCTGAATAGTAGTCAAAGTTTCCGAACTTGATCTTTACACAGCATGCTGTTGATGTTGGTGTGGCTGTTGCGTTATTGCATGTTCCGTCTGTAATCCAGTTAGGATGTTCTAGTGGGTTCTCATAGTCAAATGCGCAATCTCCTGGTGGTATGGGGTAGCATTCATCCGTTGCTTGACAAGCACCCGCGGCTTCATCCCAATTATAGTCGCTTGGGCAGCACACCGCTTTCACTCCTGGCTGGTATTTATCATTGATTCCATCATAATTACAATAGTGGAATTCTGGTATCGTTGGTCCTGGTAGCCATCGACTACAGTTCCCTCCGAATGGTCCGTTTGGGTCGCACCAGCTGTTAACTCCGTAGTACCCGCCCACGCTGTTGCAGTCTCCTGTTGCGTTACAGTATCCGCTGCTGTTCGTTGGGCTTCCTGTGCAGTCTGGTTGTTGGAATGGGAACTGCTTTTTCACAGGACATACACCACAATAGAATACTTGAAGTATATACATTATGTATGTATATTTGGGAAAACAGGAAATGGATATGAAAACTCTATCTCTTAAATTGGATGATGCGATTTACATTGAAACTGAAAAATTGCTTTTAGAAATTAAAAAGCCGCGCAACAGGTATATTAATGAGGCTTTGAGTTTTTATAATATTGCTCAGAAAAGAAAATTGTTGGCAAAAAAACTAGAAACAGAATCCAGGCTGGTACAGAAAGAATCAATGAATGTATTGTCAGAGTTTGAAAGTTTATTAGATGGAGATTAAGCAGTACGACGTATGGATTGCCGATCTGAATCCACAATTAGGAGCTGAAACAGGCAAAACCAGACCGGTCATAATTGTTCAGACTAATTTGTTAAACACTGTACATTTATCAACAATAATCTGTCCGATTACTACAAGTATTCAACCTGAGAGTGAAATACTAAGAGTACATCTAAACAAAGGTATGGCAAATCTGAAAAAGAATAGCGATATAATGGTTGATCAATTAAGAACGATTGATAATCGTCGTTTCAGAGAAAGAATTGGTAAGATACCTGAAGATAAGATAAATGAGCTCAAAGAAAATATTCTGGCAATATTGGATTTATTTGATTAACGCAAAATTTTCAGGGCGTATAACCACCAATTTATGTTTGTCATCTATTGATCCGCCGGTGTGCGACCGTCTCGCAGTACCAGCCTTACAGCTTATTTTTCTCTGTTATAGCCTGGTCTGCCGTGGGATTATATTCCATACGATAATAACCTGATAAATAAGAAACACTTAAGGAGACTGAAAATGAGGCGTGTCCGTTTTGTGATATTTCTAATTGGTTATATTTCACTTTTAACCGGAATCATCCAGGCACAATTTCAACCGCAGGATTTTCCACTTAACATCCGGAAAGCATACGATAAAGGTACGCGCTCCATGGATGGTAAGCCGGGAAAAAACTACTGGCTGAATCATTCTGAATATGATATTAAAGTGACTCTCGTACCGGCAAAATTATTACTTAAAGGCAGTGCGCAAATTATTTACACCAATAACAGCCCTGATACACTTAATAAGATTGTCATGCGTCTTTATCCGGATCTTTATAAAAAAGGAGCCGCCCGGGATTTTGCCCTGGATCCGGCTGACCTTCATGATGGTGTAATTATTTCATATCTTTCAATTGATGATCGGGAAATAGATATTGATCTCAATGAATCAGCAATTACACGCCGTGGTACGAATATGACAATAAATCTGGATTCTCCTTTGAACCCGGGCCATACGATTGATCTTGCAATTGACTGGCGGTATCAATTACCGCTAAAACGGCCGGTCAGAACCGGAGCATATAGTGATTCTGCGTTTTTTATCGCCTACTGGTATCCACAGATTTCCGTTTATGATGACATCGACGGCTGGGATATGATAAATTATAACGGGATGGTTGAGTATTATAATGATTTTAGTGATTTTGAAGTTGAAATCACCGCGCCGGATGATTATGTGGTCTGGGCAACCGGTGAATTGCAAAATGCGGATGATATCCTCTCAGAAGATACCTTTGAACAGTTAGAAAAAGCCAGGAATTCAGACGAGGTGATTCATGTCGTTGATCGGGAAAACCTTGCGAATATGAACCATTTTGCAGATGGTAATCCACACAAGTGGGAATATACGGCTGACTATATGCCCGACTTTGCATTTGCCGCTGCAAATCATTTTTTGTGGGATGCTACAAGTGCGCGTGTCGCTGAAGATGAAGACAGACGCGCTCTTATTAATGCGGTTTATCCGCCCGAATCACCGGATTTTCCTGAAGTCGCACAAATTAGTAAAAAAATATTGGAATACATGTCAATTAAATTTCCCGGAGTACCTTATCCATACCCGGTCATGACGGCATTTAACAGACCGGGAAGTGCCCGCGGGGGTGGGATGGAATTTCCAATGATGATCAATGATGGTTCTCGGTCAGCGCGTGCCAAAACGGTCGGTTTAACGATTCACGAAATTGCACATACATATTTTCCATTTTATATGGGAATCAATGAAAGAAAATATTCTTTTATGGATGAAGGCTGGGCACATATGTTTCCTTTTATTATCCAGCCTGTCCTGGAACCGGCATCGGACCCAATCAGTTCATCGGTAAAAGCGTATACCGCTCGTGCCGGACAGGAATCAGAATTGCCTATGATGATACCATCGAATTCATTGGGTCGCAAATCTTATCGTATCGCCGCTTATAACCGACCGGGAATAGCGTATCATATCTTACGTGATATGTTAGGAGCAGAAACATTTGACAATGCCCTGCGGGAATTTATCGATCGCTGGCATGGTAAACATCCGATACCTTATGACTTCTTTTTCACTTTTAATCAGGTTGCGGGTGAAGATTTGGCCTGGTTTTGGAAACCCTGGTTTTTTGAAAATGGTTACCCTGATATAGCGATTTCTGATGTCGAGGTTACCGATCAGTTAATAAAGGTGATAATCGCAAAGAAGGGTAATATACCTGTTCCTGTTAAACTGACAGCATATTTTGCGGATTCCACCAAAAATGAGGTTTCCCGCACAGCGGCAGTCTGGCGCAACGGGAACTCTGAGATTACGATAGAAATACCCGGAAACAGCGATCTGCTTAAACTTGAACTGGGTAACGGTCATATTCCTGATGTTAATAGGGATAATGATGTTTTTATCCCCTAGTCGGGTTAATTCATAGCGTAGCTAAAGGCTGTAATCAAATGAATTATTATTGACCCTCCCCCTTTAATCCCCCTCCCTAAATCTTTTTAGGGAGGGGGAAAGAGGGGGTGGGTTATTTATCGTAATCCAGTGATCTATATCGGTTTTATCACTAATAATTCTGATAAAATAACAAAGTTTTTGGCTATAATAGAATAAATATCTCTCGCAGAGTCGAGCCGCAAAGAGTTGGTGTTTTGAATGATTTTTTATGGAAGCTGATAATAGATGAGAAATTATGATCCGGATCTGTCCCGGTTAGTGTTATATCTGACAGCTAATGACAGAATACAATTAAATATCGTCGATCAGTTCCATCATTTCTCAGATCCACTCAGTAAACTGAATGCTGCATTTCTTCTCATTCTCTCTTCAGAATCAGAACAATTTCGTTCAGAGGCGGAAAACTACCTCCAGGATTGTCTTAATTCAGATGATCTCGCGGACTATGCCCGGTTCTATTCCGAGGCATTAGAACAGATCCCAACTGAATTCTCAAATTTACGAAAAAATAATTTGCAGTTTGATCAGGATGTCCTGTCTGCAGTAAATGAGATAAAAAATAACCGGTCTTCTGACAGAATACAGGAAAAAATCTGGCAGGTATTTTTCCCAGAAGCGGTTGGTTTGACCGGAAGTGAATCATCAGCTATCTCCGGATTACAAAAAAAACGTAAGATATCGATCCGGGAATTAAATCCGACACCCATAAAGAAACCCGGAAACGAAATCTTGTTTACATCAAACATTCTATTGACCGTGCCTCTTGACATGTCGGCCATCGCCACATCAAATCTGGATCCTGGTATTAAGAGTAATATTGAAGATATCCGCCGTGAAAAACAGAAATTTTGGTACGATCATCCAATACCATTAGGAATTCCTGCCGCTAAAAATGAGATACTGTACGGCATGCATGCACTTGACCAGACCATCGATTTTGAGACTGCACGAGGCAATCATTCACCGGATGAAAAAGTGACTTGCGTTCTCTCAGCTTCAGTTACCCATGAGGGATTGCATGACATTGCCAAAAAGTACATTGAGCAGGAATTTAAAAATCACGGCGAAATAAAAAATCTGGATATATATGTATTTACTGAAACAGATACGGATAAAATAATAAATGAAATTCTTATTCCTGCCGCAAAGCAGTATCCGGATATAAGTCTCGACGAATCCGATCTCAGTATGTTTGGTGTTGATGGCGAATACGGCAGGCATTATAGCTTTTTAAAAGCAATATCGGCTTTCTGGCAGGTGCTGATTGATCCTGCCAAAAAAGCAACCTTTAAAATTGATCTGGATCAGGTGTTTCCCCAGGAGGAATTAGTAAAAGAAACCGGTGCTTCGGCATTTGAACACTTTACAACAAACTTATGGGGTGCTATGGGGATTGATAGCAATGGTGCACCGGTGACTCTGGATATGATTGCCGGGGCGCTGGTCAATGAAAAGGATATTTCTCATTCACTATTCACTCCGGATGTACCCGTTCCGCATCGCATGCCGAAAGCCGCAGAACAGGTGTTTTTCAGCAATCTGCCACAAGCAATTTCAACCGAGGCAGAAATGATGACAAAATATGAAAGTGACGATTTTGACGGCATCAATTATTGTCTGCAAAGGGTGCATGTCACAGGTGGTACGAACGGCATCCTGATAAAAGCACTAAGAGAGTATATGCCGTTTACACCATCATTTTTTGGCCGGGCGGAAGATCAGGCATACATCATGTCAGTTTTGAATGAAAACACCGGGAGACTGGCCTATCTGCATAAGCCGGGATTGATTATGCGTCATGATAAAGAGGCTTTTGCCCAGGAGGCGATGGCAGCGGCCAAAGTCGGTAAAATGATTGGTGATTATGTCCGTATTGTCTATTTTTCAGCCTATGCTAAATTGCTGGATCCGGAATTAATGCATTCTAAAAAATTTCTTGATCCGTTTACAGGATGTTTCATATCATTTATACCGAAAACAGTGGTGTTTCTGAGATTTGCCCTGCAGGCGGCGGATTTGCTTACACAGAATGAATCAAAAACAGCAGTGCAATTTATAACCGGTGGTTCCCGGCGAATCAAAGAAGCTGTTCAATTTGTTGAAAACAGCGAAGATGGCATGACTGCGGTATACCAATCGGAATTGCAGGGATGGAAAAAATATTACCGGATTTTATCTGCCATCGAGTCAGCTTTGCAAAAGAATGATAAATTTTCGCTCCAACTAAAGGCAAAAGCACAATCTATCTGCCGGCAGTGTTTAATTAGTCGCGGTTAATTATTTGACCCTGAAACTAGTTCAGGATGACAGAACATTAATAATGCAAATAATCACAGATGATATTGATTTCGTTCATCAATTGTTTACACACAATCTATTAATTTTACCAGTCGCTGATACCAAAGATTTCATGCCTGATCATAAAATTATTCGCACTTTGTTTCATGATCATCCGTTATATATCGGCAATGATCATGATAACACAGCCTGGACCTGTATGTGTGCTGTCAATAATGCACAAGACTCGCATTTAAAACTTCTGGCGGATCATCTAAAAAAGAATATCGCAATCCCTGATAAATTTCTGATTGTCGCACAAAAAGGAAACGGATTTATCGGATACAAAAAACGAAAATGGATTGCCAATGAAGGGAACCTGCATCTGACGGTATTTTTAAGGCCGCGGAAACAGATCATTCAATTCGCCACCGGTTTTACAATAATTGCCGTGGTTTCAATTTTACAAACGCTTGATCAGATCCGGGAACTGAAGGGCAGGGCAGGCGTGCGCTGGGTAAACGATATCGTCATTGATAATAAAAAATTATCCGGTGTTCTCAGCCGAACCCAGGTGCAGGGAAAAATTGTTGAAAATGCATCGCTGGGAATAGGAATAAATATTTATTCCCGGCCTGATGTGACGCCGGATATATTCGTGCCTGATGTTACACATGTTGCCGCCTATGCCAATATTCCAATCAGTACTGTATTTAATAATCTGATAAAGTATCTACATCATAATTATCAACTTCTTCTTGACGGTCAATATGATGAATTGTGGCAGTTTTATGTTCGTCGCTCTGTAATCATAAACCGCAAAATATCAGTCTATTCTGATTCTGTTACAGGTCGTCCGCTATTATTATGTAAAGGAGTTGTCGACCGGATAGGCAGAAATCTGGAATTGTATTTAAAGGGGATTCCGGAGCCAATATCAAAAGGCAGAATAGTTTTACAACAAAAAGAGGTAAAAAAATAATTCACATTGTGAATTTTATCTTGATATTTATTGACAGGAATCTTAAAATTAAGCATTAATTATCAGGGAATTAAAAAATCTCCCAATAATAAGGCATACGAATGGGATCACCCGATCTTCTGCTGATTTGTGGCCTCTCTTTTTTATCTGTGTTTTTGATATTATCCTTGCTTGCTCTGGTGATGCATATCATTACCTGGCTTCTCCCTCATAAAGAAAAACAAAGTGATGCCGCTTTATATGCGGCAATTACGGCAACGTCTGCACAGCATTATCCCATCCACAGGATTTCAAACATTGAGGAGTTAAAATGATTTTCACAAAAAATGAAAAGAAAATCAGAGTTATGTTTACACCATTCAGGGATGGTTTACAAAGTGCTTTTGGTGGAAAAGTACGTCTTACGGATTTTTTGCCTGCTATGCAGGCAGCAGCGGCAGCTGAAATCAATCATATGGAATTTGGTGGCGGTGCAAGATATCAGGCCCCATATTTTTATCTGGGAGAAGACCCATTTGAGACAATGAAAAAAATACGGGATGCTGTCGGACCTGATATAGATCTCCAGATTCTGACCCGGTCAGTTTCCGGCGTCACCCTGACCACACAATCCATTGAAGGGCTGACGCTGCAGGCCCAACTGATGAAGGCCTATGGTACAACCTGGGATCGTAATTTTGATTATATGAATGATGTCAAAAATCTGGTGAAAACCGGAAAGCCGATTGTAGACGCCGGTCTGCATCATCAGACCTGTATTGCCATTATGGGGCTGCCATTTGCCTCGGATAAAGTACATACGGCTGAATTTTATATAAATATTGGTAAAAGATTACTTGAAAATGATCTAAAAATCGACAGTATTTGTATAAAAGATGCCAGCGGTACAACGGATCCCAGGACAATATACGATACGGCAGTTGGCTTAAAAAAAATAATGCCTCCGGAAATGCCTCTCTGGCAGCATACGCATGATACGGCAAGCATGGCTGTAGCTTGTTATATGGCCGGAATCGCCGGTGGAGTAGATGGTGTGGATCTCTCATTGCGTCCTCTCGCCAGCGGCACCGTACAGCCGGATGTGAGATCGCTGAATCATGCATTGAAAGGGACCGGTTATGTTCTTGATCTGAATGTGGAAAAATTACCGGAGGTCGAGAGTCTGATGACCGAGGGCTTGAAGGATTACGATTTTAATCCGGCTACGACAACGGCGGACGCACGGGTGCTTGGTTTTCCCATGCCCGGTGGAGCAATTGGACCGAACGTTCATATGATGGTTAAAGCAGGAATATTGGATAAATACAGTGAAGTATTGGCTGAGTTTCCTGTGGTCGTCGAGGCGGGAGGTGCATGGACCAGCGTAACCCCCGGTAGTCAGCAATACTGGCTCCAGGCTTTTAATAATGTAATGTATGGCCGGTGGGAAAAGATTGAGTCCGGATATGGGCGTGCGGTACTGGGGTATTTTGGTAAAACGCCATTGCCACCTGACGAGGACGTAATTAAAAAAGCATCTGAGCAACTGGATAAGCCCGTTTTTGATGGTGATCCTCTGGAGGCGGCGCCTAAAAATATCGCGCCGGCAAAAAAAGCGCTGGAAGATCTAAATATTGAAACCACGGATAAGAATATATTTCTTGTACTGGCGGCCATGGTGCCGGGTAAAAAAGTGGAACTTAACGAAGGGATCCGGCTGCTAACCGGAAAGGCCAAGATTGATATACCACTTAAGAAGAAAGATAAGCCAGCCGCTACGGAAAAGGCCGCAACACCTGCCATAGCGGCAGGGCCTGTTCAATCCCGGTGTATTGTGGAAGAGAATGGTAAAAGCCGTACATTTATGATAACACTGGAACCGGTAAATGGTAAAGGCGAAGCAACCACTACAAGCGATGCGGTCTATTCGACTTTTGCCGGTACGGTTGATATTGTTGATATACTGGTCAAGGTTGGTGATACAGTGAGCAAAGGACAGGTGATCGCTCATGTAGAAGCCATGAAGGCACAACATGATATCAAGGCACAAAGGGATGGTAAGGTGACATCAATATCGGTAAAAATCGGTGATGAAATTGATTCAACCCGCCCAATATTAACCCTGTCATAAGAGATAATTGATGGAAATATTACAGGAATTAATTAATCAATCCGGTTTTGTAAATCTTACTATCGGAAACTGGATCATGTTTGTCATTGCCGGGATCCTGATCTACCTTGCGATTTCCCGCGAATATGAACCGCTTTTATTAATTCCGATTGGTTTTGGTATAATTCTGGCAAATTTTCCACTGGCTGAAATGGGCTCGTATGGTAAAGGAATTATGGCTCTGATTTATAATTCCGGAATAAAAACAGAACTACTGCCGCCAATAATTTTTCTTGGGGTGGGTGTATTAACCGATTTCAGACCACTTCTCAGCCGGCCATCAACATTTCTGCTGGGTGCGGCAGCACAACTGGGGATTTTTATTGCTGCGCCTAGTGCCGCATATCTTTTTGGATATACATTTAAGGAGGCGGCGGCAATAGGTA
>CAYULK010000087.1:0-10665 GCA_964445625.1 uncultured Calditrichota bacterium | reverse complement strand
CTGTATAAAATAATGCGGATTGGTGGGGCAGAAGATTGATAGGTGCCATATATGCCGGGCGCCCGTTTTCCTTTAGATCGAAATAAAACCACAGCGCGTTTTCACGAAACAGATCTGCAATTCCTACATAATTCATATTTTTTTCATCGCCGGCCCGAAAAATTTCAGCGCGAGAGGAATCAGAGGGAATTCTAAGATTGTTATCGATGTCATACCAGTACAATTTGGAGTCGACAGGTTGGACAATCATCGAATCGGTTCTGCTTATTGCTGAACTGTCATCAGTTACTTTTTGACCGGGAGCAGATTGTAAACTATCTCTGGAAACGACAATTGTTGTGTCAGTTTGGCCATTGACCAGTAACGGTAAATAGAAAAACACCAAACAGAATAGTAATCTGAATATCAATCTCATCAAAATAGATTACTGACAAACATAATTGCAAGCAAACATAATTTTTGAGATTAAAGAAGAAAAATACTATGAGATCCTGAAACCGCGCCTCCGGCGGGCAGGCAAGTTCTGGATGACAATAATTAATCTGATGTGCGTTCCCAAGTACAACTTGGGAACGAGTAGCCAAAATTAGCGAAAGGAGGCATAGGATAAGCTAAATCTTATTCAGGTACTACTTCAGCAGGTTGTTCTGATACTGGTTCTTTTTTCAGAAACAAAGCAGTCACTTTCCTAAAATAGAGTCCCATGTCGTCAAATAATGTGTATGCCCAGGGAACTGCGATTAATGAAAGAACTGTTGATGTTAATAATCCACCAATAATCGTTCTTCCCATAGGTGCATATGGAATTCCGATCATCTGAGCATTGCCCACTGCCATGGGCAGTAATCCACCTATCGTGGTAAATGCAGTCATTAATATCGGGCGGAAACGTTGTTTTCCTCCCTCCATGATTGCATCAAAACGGTTATATCCCTCTTTTCGCAGCCGGTTCACCAAATCGATCAGAACAATAGCATTATTAACAACAATACCGATCAGAATAATAAATCCAATCTGGCTCATCAGATCAATCGGGGTTCCGGTAAGAAATAAAAGCCAGAAGGCTCCAAAAAAGGAAAATGGAATAGCAATTATAACTGATAATGGCAGAACGAAAGATTCAAATAAAAATCCCATAAGTAAGAAAACAAAAGTGGCTGACAGGATCATGGCAAAAGACTGACTTTCATCACTTTCACGCATACGCCGAAAGGTATCACCCTTGGTCCATGAATATCCATAGGGCATCTCAAACCCGGCCATCACCTGGTCTACTTTTTCGAAAATTTTTCCCATATTATCACTTGTCGTATTGGCCTTGACGCTCATAAAAGTTTTACCATCCTTGCGTTGAATTTCCCCGAATCCCTTGGCAATGGTAATTTTGACTAATGCATCCAGGGGAATTTCCCGGCCACTTTCACTGAAGAATGTAAGATTTTTAAGTTGGTAAAGATTTCGCCGGTCATCTTTTTGCAATTGAATTCTCACATCAATCTCTTTTTCTTCAGTCTGATATTTCGGCAAAGGAATGCCGCGTAACGCATATTGTACAGTTCCCGAAATCATTTGTGGTGAAATTCCATATTTTTTTGCCAGTTCGCGGTTAATATTCAATCTGATCTCATCGCTGCCCTCTTCCCGGTCTGTCTCAACACTGACAATTTCCTCAATTATACGCAATCTACGAGCCATTTCTTCTGACAATTCATACAGCTTTTCGGTATCATCACCATAAAGAGATAAAGTTATTGAGGCATCTTCATCTCCTCCGGTCCTGAACCAGGAGGTACGGATATCGATGCCGGGGAATTTGGGAAGTCGTTTTTTTATATCCTCAACGACCTCCGCATATTCCATTACGCCGCCAGTTTTGAGACCGAGCTCTTTTATAATATTCTGGTAAAAAACCTCATACCATTGTCTTCTCTCGGGTTTATGTAAGAATACACGCATTTGTCCCCAGTTATGGCTAAACCTTGCATCAATTGTCCGTACATTATAGACATCTTTTTTTGCCAGGACTGTGTCTTCTACGGTTTTAATGATTTCACTTACGTACTCGATAGTAAGATTTTCAGGAAAATCAAAAAACAGACGGACATCATTGATATTCCCGCTCATATCCGGATTTGACTTTGTGTTTTGCGCGGCATATACCATTGATACCAGGATGAATATCAAAATTATTGAAGTTTCAAGCCGGTGTGTGAGCGACCACCTTAGCATTCGCTGATATAATTTATTTGTTTTAACGATTGCCAGTGGTTCTTCTACCTGACGCTGGCTGACAATCTTTGTAGCTGCTAACGGAATAAATATCATTGCGACCAGCAAGGAGCCGAGAAGTGCTCCGATAACCGGTAATCCTATCCGCAACATATAAAACTGGAAACCAACGCTATCACTCATCAAAATCAGAGGCAGAAATACCACAACCGTGGTCAGAGTAGCCATTGTTACCGCCATTGCTACTTCACTCGCTCCCCATAATCCGGCTTTTTTATCCGACAAGCCCACCGTCCTTTTACTGTATATATTTTCAAGGACAACAATGGAGTTGTCGACCACCATTCCCACTGAAACCATCAGTCCCATCATGGTAATCAGATTTAAAGTCCAGCCAATGAAGTATAAAAAGGTAATAGTAATCAGGAGAGATAGCGGGATAGCCATATTAACGATCAATGTCATGCGAAACCGGCGAAGGAAAAAATACAATACCGCAAATGCAAATATGCCGCCCCACATGGCCGCATTTTGTAAATTATCAATTGATTCTTCAATAAATGAGCCCTGGTTAAATAAAATTTCCACATCAAAACCAGATAATTTTGGGTCCTTTTTAATCTGGTTTTCTATCTTATCAATAATGGCATCGGTTAATTCCACAGTGTTTGCCATGGATTCTTTAAAAACACCTATCGTAACTGCTTTCTTACCATTAATAAGCTGTCGCCAGCGTCTTTCAGGCACGTCATAGATCACCCGGGCAATGTCACCCAGTTTTACGTTTGCACCACGGATAGGTAAATTTCTGATCTCCTCCAGGGTGTGAAATTTTCCCATAGAACGGACAAATATTTTTTGAGCACCTTCTGTCACAAAACCCGACGATATGGCAAAATTATCGCTGCGCAGCTTCTGGATTACCTCATACAAATTGATTTTATAACTACGAACGAGATCCTGATTGATCAATATCTGAATTTCTTTCTCCTCCGCACCCCAGATCTCAACGTTGGCAACGCCATCAATCCGCTCAATCGGTTTCTTTATAAACTGTTCCACCATATAATATGGATCTTCATAGGGTTTGTTCTGAATTAATGCCACCCATAATACGGGATCATCATCATCGCCCCATTTACGGACGTATAAACGTTCGATATCATCCGGCAGTTCGGCTTTGACACGATCCATGCGGTCACGTAATGTGGCATATGCCACATTCATATCTGTATCCTGGACAAAACGGATAAATGTCCAGCAGCCGTTGCTGCTGCTGCTGGTTCGCACCATATCCACCCCACTGATCGTCCGTACCTGCTCCTCTATAGGTTTAGCGATCTGCTCTTCCACTTCCTGCGGATTGGAATTTGGATACGGTGTATACACACCCAGAAAGGGCGGTGAAAACCCGGCAGGCATCAGTTCAACTGATATCTGGGTAAATGAGATATATCCCACTACCAGAAGCGCCAGTAGGGTCATTAATACCGTCACCGGACGTCTAATTGAGAAACTGGGTAATAATCCCGGCCGTTTATCTGGCATTCTGTATCTCGCTTTCTTTAATAATTACTTTTTTTTATTCATCATTGTGCCAATCAAAGTCCCTAAGCACCTGAGTCCCCAAGTCCCTGAACGAAAAAGTAACTAAGAGACATAGATTTTGGATTTTAGAGTATTATTCATTTCTGTCAAGCACACTATACATCGTCGGAATAACCACCAGGGTCAGCATTGTCGCGGTTAACAAACCAACGATTACGGTAATCGCCATTGGCGTTCTGATCTCCGCACCATCACCCATACCGACGGCCATCGGCAGTAAACCCAACACTGTGGTTGAGGTTGTCATCATAATCGGCCGCAACCGTACTTTACCCGCTGTTATTATTGCATCAATCTTTTTCATACCCCGGTCGCGCAACTGGTTGATATAATCAACCAGAACAATCGCGTTGTTAACTACAATTCCGGCCAACATGATACCCCCGAGGAAAACGACAATACTCGCCGGTATGCTGAATATGTATAAGAAGAACAGTACCCCGATGAGTGCCATGGGAATTGTAAATATAATTATAAAGGGATGTAATAGTGATTCAAATTGAGATGCCATTACGATATACACCAAAAAGATAGCCAATCCCAGCGCCATCATGAGGCTGTTGAGTGATGTTTCCATCTCTTTATTCTGACCTGTCAGATCAAAGGTGAAATCCAAAGGCATTTCCATTCCCTGAAGAATTATATAGATATCCTGGCTGATGCTGCCTAAATCCCGGCCGGAAATATTTGCTGTTATCAAGGCGGTACGTTGTTGATCGATCCGGCGAATTTCAGAAGGTCCCTCGTTTACTCTTATATCCGCTACCGCTTCCAGCGGGAGAGGTCTTAGTGCACCCGGATTAATAACCAGGCGTCGCAGGTTGTCAATGCTTTCCTTATCCTGGTCACGGACACGAACCAGAATATCAATTTTTCTGTCCTCTTCTTTAAATTCTGTAGCGACATCACCGCGTACTTTATTCCTGACAATCGAAGCAACATCCCGGATATTTAAACCGAAACGGGATAATAACTTCCGGTTATAAATTATCTGGACTTCGGGATTTCCTCTTTGAATATTTGCCCGAACATCAAATAATCCCGGAACATTTTTCATCTGGTCAGCCACTTGATTTGCCACTGATTGCAGATCATAGATATTATAACCATGGATTTCTACTTCGACCGGAGTTTTAAAACTAAACAGGGCCGGCCGCGATATTTTTGACTGAATACCGGGGTAATCAGACATATTCGCCCGGATGGCAGCTATCGCCTTTTCTTCCTGAATCCGGGTACTCCCTTCCTTTTTTAAAGTAATGGTAAGTTTCGCAGTATGTTCACCTTCATCTGTATTCGCGGATTCCTTTTTATCAATACCAATAACAGAGGCTACCTTGGCCACTTCCGGTAATTCCGAGACAAATTTCTGTATTGATTTCACACGTTCATCTGTGCCTTCTGCAGGTGTACCAACCGGCAGAGTTAATTCCAGATTAAATTCTCCCTGATGCACTTCCGGTATCAATTCGCTGCCAATTTGCGGACCGATTACAAAAAGGGTAAACAGAAAAACTCCCACCATTGTGCCAATCACAGTGCCTCTTCTCTCCAGAGACCATTCCAGTATACGCGGATATACTTCTTCAAGTTTTCCATAGGACCAGTTAAAAATTGAGAATACATAATTAGCTGGAGCTGTAAACAATATCCTGATGACAAGCACCAGGCATTTCAGTCCGACAGCAAAAAAAGTAAGCGAAGCATGAAGGAACCTAAAGAACAGTTCAACAAAAATAGTGAAAACATATTTAAATAAATAGAATAATATATTTATTGGATACAATAATATCCGGCCAAGTATTCTGATTACTGATTTACCACGAAATTTTTCTTCTATTGATTTCAGATCTTCATAAAATCGGGGAAAGGACTCATTAATCAGATATTTAGGCCATAAATCCTTAATGGATGTTATTCTGAAAAAATCCGCATTTCGTGCATAAGAAGTCGAGACAACACTTATCTTAAATTTTAAAACTCCTGTTTTGGTCAACAGAGCAAAGACCGGCATTATGATATATAAAAATGGCAGAGTAAAAAATTTTATCAGGGTAATGATCAGTGCGAGTATTATTTTCAACCATTTTATGATCATAAAAACAATGGTTTTTATAAGCAGAATTATCCCTGACATCAATTTCCCCATCCATGTGCCTGTAGCATCAGTCTCGCCAAACAATTGGTCAATTTCCGGTTCCGTTTGAAATGAGAATATATTTTGATTTAGCAAATCCTGGATTTGTGCACCGGAAATAAAATTTTTCGCTTCCCGTGAGGATAGCATCGGAATAAGGAATAATGCCACTGCCAGTGAAGCTAATAAGGAAAAAACAACTGTCATGGCCATGTCGCCGAAAACCTGTCCGGCAACACCCTCAACGAAAACAATTGGAAAAAAGACAGCAATGGTCGTCAATGTTGATGCAAATACGGCGCCACCAACTTCACCAACCCCCCGGATAGTTGCCTGAACCAGACTATCACCCTCTTCCCGGCAACGGGCAATGCTCTCAAGAACGACGATAGAATTGTCCACAAGCATACCAATTCCAAGTGCCAGGCCACCGAGAGACATGATATTCAATGAAACATCAAAAATTCTCATTGGGGCAAAGGTGGATACAACGGATATCGGAATTGAAATGCCAACGATCAGGGTTGCTGTCAGATTCCTTAAAAAGACAAACAAAACTAAAATAGCCAACATACCGCCGATAAATGCAGTTGATTTTACTTCATTTACCGCGTTCTCAATAAAAACAGACTGATCGGACAATTTATCAATTTCAACCCCCTGCGGGAGCGAATAGGCAATAAAGTCCGTCATGATTTTAGCCTGCATATCCGGTCCGTGCGAACCATCATCCCCGCCCTGCTTTGGCTTTTTATCGCTTTCCTTTTCCCCCTTTGCCTTTCCGGCTTCCATCCGGCGAACAAATTCCTGTTGTTCCGGCGTACCAAATACGGCATTTGCAACCCGTTGTGCCACTGCTACAATATTTGCATCCGCTTCTTTAAATATTTCAATTTCAACACTTTCGTCAGGCCCGATGCGTGTAATGATCTCTCTTTCCTTATGCGTACGCTTGACAACCCCTACATCCCGAATCTTAATTTCTCTGCCATTCCAGTTTCCGATCACGACATCAGAAATCTCTGCAATATTTCGAAATTCATTCAGAGTTCGTACCAGGTATTCCGTCTGGCCTTCTTTAAGATTTCCTCCGGCCAGGTTGACGTTCTCCTCGGCCAGGCGGTTTTTTACTTGCTGAATATTTATTCCGATCAGCGTCAACTTTTGTTCGTTCAGTTCCACGCGGATCTCTTCTTCCAAACCACCCTTGATTTTTACAGCAGCCACCCCATCGATTGTTTCCAAGCGGCGTTTGATATCTTCTTCAGCCAGATAACGTATATAGTACAGGGAACGGTCGCCATAAAGACCGAATCGTTGGATCGGATCGAGCGATGGATCATATCGCAAGATCAACGGACGCTTTACCTCTTCCGGTAAAAAAACCTGATCCAGTTTTTCACGCAGGTCTGCAGTTGCCTTATTCATATCAGAATCCCAGCTGAATTCAAGGATGATATCCGATTGGCCTGCCTTTGAAATTGATGTCAGACTGACAAGATTGTCCACGACACCCAGCGCCTGCTCTATCGGTCTGGATATCGTTGTTTCAACCTCCTCCGGCGCCGTTCCGGCATATTCTGTGCGCACAGTCAGTGACGGATATGATATGTCCGGCATTAGATTCAGTGGCAATTGCCGGTATGAAATATATCCAAACACAGTAATACCGATAACAACCATGAGGATTGCTACCGGTCGTGTCGTAGTAAACTTAAAAAATTCCTTGACTTTAAAACTATTGCTTTCCTGGCTCGTTTTCATATTTGTCCTTTTTTAACTACCATAGGCTTCAGCGCGCATATGATTCACAACAAAGTCAATTTTACGCTCGCTGACAATTTTCACTTTTGTCTGGTCTTTTAATCCGGCCTGCCCCACTACAATAACCTTATCTCCCTCTTCTATCTCGGCAAGACTCTCCACCTTTTCATGATCCTGAAATCCGACCTTAAGCGTAATTTTATGCGCAAGACTGTCACGTACAACAAATACATTCATCATCTCATTTTCATATACAATGGCTGTTTTAGGTATTAAGACAGCTTCTTCGTGTGTATCAATAACAATGTGGGCATTTACAAACATACCGGCACGAAGCTTATTATCAACATTCTTAACTCCAATGGTTACCTTAAATGTTCCACTCTGCGCGTCGACCACTGGACTAACTCTTTTAATCCAGCCTGTGAATCGCATGTCAGATATATTATCTGAACTGATATATGCCGTCTGATTTTTACGCAGGTTACCCAGTTCCTTTTCCGGAGTATATACAACAGCAATCATTTCATCTGTATTTATAACATTAAACAATTTATCCGTCGGTTGAATCCGGTCACCAATTTTAATCACCCGATCACCGACCACACCTGATATCGGTGATTTAATTTTTGTATAACTGAAATTTAATTGAGCCTGCTCCCAATCCACTTTTAATCCCTCAGTTGTAAACCGTGCCTTTTCAAATTCCTCTTTACTAAGAAGATCTTCCTCATACATAGATTTAAACCGCTGATAATCTGATTCCTGCTGGAGATAATTTAAATGAGCCCGCTTCTCTGCAAGCCGGTATTCTTCTCCTTCCAGTTCCAATAACACCTGATTTTTACGAACCTTATCACCTTCCTGAACATAAATTTTGTCTACAATACCCTGAACCCGGGAATAAATATCGGTCATTTTCTCCGTTTCAAGATTGGTACTCAGCAGGATATAATCAGAGATAGTACCCCGCATGATAGTGGTAACTTCAACCGGAATGGCATCAATTTTCTGCTCTTCTTCATCTTCTGATTTTTTATCTGAAGAATCAGATGCGGTCGAGTCTGCACCGGTCGTATCTTCTCCTTCACCATCCGCGGAATTATTTCCACAATATATATTCATAATTGCGAAAAAGATGACTAATAAAAACGTAACTATCGGTTTTTGAAACTGCATGATTACTCCTGTTGGTATTAAAATTTCTTAATTGTAATTTAGGTCACAATCTACTACGAAATACACTAATGTATGTTTCATGGATTATATTTGGTAATTTTATGCTATTATAGCAAAAATCTTTGTTATTTTAGCAAAAATTTTACTTTATGTGAATATTTTTTTAATTACACGAAGTTGCACGAAGAAGTCACGAAGTCCACGAAGATATATTTATATTTATTTTTCTTCGAAATAACAGTTAGATATCATATTTATGATTTTTTTCTATTATTTTATTTAAAGATTCGTTCATCTTCGTGTGCTTCTTGATACTTAAATAATTTGATCGTCCCGATGAATTGGGATGCTACACTATTATATTATTGTATATAAATAAGCAAAATACATTCAAGAATAATCCATATTGATTTTTTATACTAATACAGAGGAAATATGAAAGTTACAAATATTATGGCGTGTGGCGCAATATTGATAGGCGGAAAAAGTCAGCGTTTTGAAAGTGACAAAACATATATTCAGTTTTCAGGCGAATTCTTATCCACCCTGTTATATAAAAGGATCAGCCGGGTATTAAACCAAGTCTTTTTTGTTGCTGATCACGGTGACAAATTGCCCATGCCTGATGTCGATGTAATCGTGGATTTAAAACCGGATATTGGACCTATAGGCGGTTTGCACACCGCACTTACCCACTCATCGCTTGAGTATTGTTTTGTCAGTGCCTGTGATACGCCATTCCTGAATGTTGATTTGATTAATCTACTATGGGACAAGTGTACCGGAGCAAGTGACATTATCGTTCCGGTCTGGGATTCCAAAATCGAACCACTTGCTGCTTTTTACCATAAAAGGTGTCTTCCGGCTATCGAGTCAGCCCTGGAAAAAAATCAGTGGATGATGAAAGGATTCTGGGATCAGGTTAGAACGGAATACATTGATGTGACGAGTTATTTTAATCCTGGAGAACTCAGAAAGATATTTTTTAATATTAATACGCCCGGTGATTATGAAACTGCCCAACTGATGCAGAAAGAAATGACCGATTAACTTTACAATGATAGTTTTTCTTGTTAATTATATCACAATCATTAAGGAGTAACACATGTCACCGGAAAAACTTCTGCGCCTGGTACTTTACTTGCTGGCCATACATTCAATTTGTGTCGGTCTGGCACTAATAACGACTCCTACAGAATTATTTGCCTATTTCGGATATAATCCGGTGGCGGAGAAGTTCTTTCCAACCCAGGGTGGTGTTTTTCATATAATTATGGGTGTCGCATATTTTCTTGCAGCCAGGAATGTAAACAAAGAACAGGGTCTGATCATATTAACAATTATAGCAAAACTGACAGCTACCATGTTTTTAATTCTTTATTATGTCTTTGTCCGTCAGGTGTGGATGATTCTTGTATCAGGCATTCTCGATGCATTAATGGCCACAGTCATTCTGGTCGTATTTCTGCAATATAAAAAAGAACAGGATCAAAGATTGTGAATGAAAATGTTCCTGCTGTAATCATTACCGGTGCATCCGGATTTGTCGGTCGAAATCTGCTTGATGATATGAAGAATGATTATCGTATATTTGCCATCGCCCGTCGCTCACAGCAGGAATGTAATGCACCAATTCATCCGAATATTGCCTGGATTCGTGCCGATATATCCGAACCCAATCATATGTCACGGGCATTCCGGGAGATCACATCAGCCGGAGGTGCTGATTTTTAAGCATCTTTATACGA
>CAYULK010000086.1:0-10670 GCA_964445625.1 uncultured Calditrichota bacterium | reverse complement strand
TTTTTTAAACTTCGTGATCGGAGCCTGTCCTGAAGACCGAAAGGTCGAAGGATCCGCTTCGTGTTCTTCGTGATACTTAAATAATTTGATTGCAGCATTGCTGCGCTATGAATTAATCAGACTAATTTAATATAATTTTAACGATAAATATGCACTTTTTTTTGATGTTGGTATTTTTTTTATTTCCCTTTTTTGCTTTTTTTAACTTCTGGATAAATTCATGATAAGCGCATATTTATATCAAAGATATTTCTTGATATACTCATAATCCGGAGTAAGTTGCCCATTATATACAATAACTGCATTTTTTATCGGGTCCGGCAAATTCAAATCTTCAAAATCGAGAGTATAATCTGCAGCCACCATATCCGGCAAAAGAGTTTTAAGGACGGAACTAAAATAAGTTGAAGCATCTTTTGGCAGTTCACTGGGCAAATTATCGACAGACATGATGACAATTCCCTCTTTTAAAATTCCATCGCTAATTTCAGCTGAATCAGGATGAAAAGTAAAAACCGGGTCGCCCGGATCAGTGGCCTTTACGGTACATTGAACACCGCCATCGATATCACAACTGATATCACCAATCAGGTGTAATTTTGGGCTAACATCGGCATCAAATAGTCTTTTTAGCGCTTCATTCGGTACATGGCGCGGATATTTTGTATCCCAGAATGAGGCATTTATCAAGATTGTCATATATGGCAGGTATTGTTCAAAAATCGATTTATACTTTTCCGGTTGACTATAATATTCCTGCAGATCAAAATCAGAATCGGGATCAATTGGTGCCACCATGTCACTTTCTTTAAAAATCACCTTATAGATAATATTATTGCCTGATTTATTTGCAACAACATTTTGTAAATTCTGTGGTTCAACTTCTTCAACCGGCAGCATATCGAGCAATTGCTGCACCCCCTCTGCCACATTACCATACCCGGTAATGCCGATCACCATGGGTTGAATGGCATCAGGCAATCCTCTTTCTTCAATATCATTCGCGATTTCACCAAACATCGCTTTAATTTCATCAAGCCCGCTATATTTATAGGTTTGCCGGAATTTTTCGAATGGGTTTTTGATTCCTTTCAGAGCCAATTGCTGTCCCAAGGCCCAGAGTGATTCGACAAGACCTGCCTGCCCGGCCTGAACGCTAAAATAGATAAGTCGCCGGCCGTTGTCATTCATCATCCTCTCGTAATCAATCAAGGTACACTTTAAATCAAGCAGTTTTTGCAGCATTCCCATATTATACGACTGACCTTTGACGGTATGTGAAAAATAGCTATAAACTTTCCCCGGGATCAAATCCTTAATTTTAATCTCTTTAATACCAAATATTAGATCACAATCCTGCAGATTTTCATCAACATTCGCACCAATCCTCTGATACAAAAAATCTTCAAATATTCGTAAATCTGAAGGTTGGATTTTAATTTCCACCGGCAGATCGCTTAATATTGATTGGACATCATCCGGGGTAATGGGTACACGCCGTTCCCATTCATTTTTTGTTTCTCTAACAATGCCTATTCTTTTCATTTACAATCCTGCATTAAATTTAGGTAGTGAAAAAACTAACCACTGAGTAAGTACTTAATTTTTGTTGACTTAAACGAATTTATTCGGTTCTCCCCTCTGTGTGCTCTCAAATTTTTATTATTAAATTCTCATTTTCGCGGATTTAGTATATTAATATTTACCTGTTATATTATATATCATTCCGAACTTGGTCCGGAATCTTATTGAAATGAATTATTCTTCATTCTCGTTATTCTCAAACTTCTTTACCAAATTCCCCAGCGCATCCTTATGAATCAAAAAATCCATCATCTTTAATTTTATATAATCTTCATGGAAAAAACGGTAACCCTTATTCGCACCGGTAAAACCACCGGCACCGGAATCCTTGATCACATACCAGTCCTTTCCATCCTTTTCCAGGTAGCCGATGAGATGGATACCATGATCATCGGTTGTTGTTTTATTACCGAACCGCATTTGCCGGGCATATTCATCTATATATTCGGATGGGATATCAAAGGAAGGGACCATGGCCACCTCTGCATGGGCGTTATATCCCGGCTCGGATGTATCGCCACCGATAGACATGGTATACCCCGCACGGATGGCTTTCTTTAAAACATTCATATACTCATCCAACTTTACATTATAGTAATCTGAGTTTTTCCACCAGTTATCTTCCACCGGATACTCCACCTGTTCATAATAAGGCTGCTGCAACAAAGAAAGTACATCAATGTAGTCATCCAGGTTAAGAGCAACCACTTTATCCAGGTATTTCAGAGGAGTCATCTCCACTTCCTCAATAATAACTTTTAAAGGCGGTTCGCCTAAATAATATTTCAGAATTGATTTAATATTGGCCAGTATTTCAGATTCAGTCCAGTAATTCATTTCTTTTATATTTTTAAGATAAGTATCCATTTCTTTGAACATGGCCTTATGATCATGGAATTTCTGCCCTTCCCTCAATCCCGGGTAAGCCTTAGCCGGAACGATTCCATATTTTTTCCAGATTCGTGTTACCGCATTGGCTTCTGAGCCTTCGGCAAAATACGAATCGCCTCGTTCCTGCACATATCGCCGCGCTTTTTCCACATATTCCCAGTAGACCGTATACATCTCGGATAATTTGAGTTCGCGATCATGGATACGTTTTACCTCAGATTCGAAAAATGAGGTTGTTGAGAAACACCAGCAGGAACCTGTTCTGCCCTGTGATAAGGGTGGCGTATGCCAGTAATATGTAAATTCCGAAAGAGAATCGGGTAAATCTTTACCAGAAAAATCCATTGTAAACTTCAATTTTTCCGGCTTTTCAGATTCATTAAATTCTTTTATAGACTTTTTGATCTCCGTATAAAAACCCGGTTTGGATTTTTCAAAGTGTGCCTTATCGACATCTTGCGCGTAAATTTGCGAGATTGACAACAAAATTATGACTGTAGCAATCAAATAACGAATCCATTTTAACATGAAAATTCTCCTATGACCCACCCCCTTTGTCCCCCTCCCTCATCTTCGATCAGGGAGGAGGTATGGCGGGCTAATCCTTTATATATACAATTATACCATTATTAATTACATATTTGATATTCTCTGAATTAAATTCTCCGCTCTCATCAAGTGAAAATATAATAATATCTGCCTTTTTATCGCGTTTAATCAGACCACTATTTTGTTTTAGAATTTTTGTCCGGTCAAATGTGTATTGTTTTATCAGCATTGGGTTTAATAAAAATACTTCCGGCGGGATTAGCGGCTCAAAAACAGACGAGTCGCTTATTGAAGATACAAATGTAATACCCCGGGAATACAGATCTTCCAAATTCAATGAATCATCAAGGGCAATTAAACCGGGTATTATCGCCAGACCTTCGCCATCGATTTCCTTACGACCGGCCGTTATTATTGACAAGTCACCGATATCGCTGATCTTTCCGTGATTAACCACAGAATCCTTTATTACTTTTTGAGAAATATTAATACCAATATCACCTTTGCATGCCTGGATATTGTCACCATTAAAGATAAGAATATTGCGGATCATCAGATAAAACAGTGACCGGCCTTCAATCGGAATCTCATCATAATCTGCTGCATTAATTCCATCCAGTTTACCAGAAGAAATTGCATCGAACGAGCCCAGGAGAGCCACAAAATTCATTTTTACCAGAAAATCCGGCTCTTCATTGTCGTGAAGGGCCGATTCGATCAAGACGGTACTGACACCCCAGTTCTGCATGGCATCACCAAAAGCGCGCGGCATATAATCTGCCTTATATATTGAAATATGTCCTTCGATAAAATTATCCAGAATCCCTTTCATATACACAACCAGTTTTTTGGCACGCAGGCGTGTGGGTGTATCTTCATTTTCCTTGTTAAACGGCGGCGCCATAAAGGCGATATTGAGAAGTTTGCGTGAATCACCGACCATTTCACGCCCGGTCATATTATGCAGGTTATAGCCAAAATCAGGATTAAGTGAGTCTTTTACTGCCTTCAGGGTTCGCCCTTCAGGAGACTGGAGTAATCTTGCATCACGATTAATATCAATATCCTGAACATTGCGCCGTTGAAATTTTTGCGCACCATCGGGATTCAACATAACTATGGCATTGATTGAAAGATTCTCGTACAGGTTTTTTATTAATGGGCGATCATTATTCCGGGCCAGGAAATTAAACAGCGCCAGCAGGCTTGCCGTAGCAGTGGGTTCGTCACCATGCATCTGAGACCAGAGCAATAATTTTATATCTCCTGATCCATAACTGAGCATATTAATGGAACGACCTTCAACTGAAGTTCCAACCTGTGTTAGTTGTAACCGGGTATTCAGGTCCGATATTGCTTTGAGCTGAGATACAACAAATTCATGATTCATAGATCGTAAATCTGCCGGCGCCAGTGCATATTGCTCATATTGATCCGAAATATTCTGTGCATCAAAATCATCACCATGAGCCACGGTGAAAAATACGAATAATAATATAATTTGCGTTCCCAAGTACAACTTGGGAACGAGGATGGCAAATGAATGGAGAAGATACCTGATTTGCATTAATCGATCCTTACAAAATGTAAAAGATTAGAATATAGAATGTGTGTCGAAAAGTATCAAATTTTTTGTGGAGAGAATTATATCTTTTCTACCACCAGGGAAGAGGCAGTGCCAATCCGGCGGCCCAGGACTTCTTTGTATTTACTCTTGCCCAGATACCACCGATTTGAAGAAATAATCCGGCAGAAAAACCATCAAACAAATTACCTTTACCAAGATTATATTTTTGTGTGGGATAATACATACCTTTCTCAGCAATATATATACTATCCACCTCGCCCTGCCATTCAGGCAGAAAGAAATACTGTAACGTTACACCCACTTCGATAGACCGGTTTTTTATAATGGTATTTTCTGATATGCCATACATAAATCCGATATACGGATAGTTTTTTGTATGCTGCTCATCCACCCAGTAGCGAATGGCCAGAATTGAATCCATAGGATTATCCGGATCTTCAATCCAGAACCGGCGGATGCCTGTAATATCATAATCAAATGAGGAAAATCCGGTACCAATTGAAATATAATCCGTAATGTTACCATTTTCTTTAGTAAAAATGCGCGCATATTTCCCCAGCCAGAACTCATAGCCCGTACCGGCACCCGGGCTTATGAATCCCCAATTATCAGCCGGTGGCGGTTCTGCCAAAGAGGGTTCGTATTCAGATAATAGGATATATTTCGTCGAAAACACTTTGAAGTTATGAATATTTTCCCGGGAAAACCGGGCTTTAACTGTCCCATTACCGGTTGGGATTACAACGCTAACAATTTTAGCATTAGCGATATCCACAATATCATATGGATAAATTTCGAAAAAGGAGACCGTTTCATTTTTATTAATTTGGACATCATAGGGTTTCAGTTTCAGTATGTTCTGATCAAATGTGATTTCCAACTCATTAACTGTACTAATGATAAGTGAATCCGTTTCGCTGATATAAACCAGATTTAACACATAATAAGTCGAAGTCTTTTGGGAAGAAATCCGGCCGGGATTCAGGGAAAACAGGGTAGTTGAGCCCGGTTGTGTGGTCAGATCCAGATAGTTTCCACTCATGATATAGCTGTTTATACCTTGTTCTGTATCATCAACCCGGTAAACCGGTGTACTTAATTTCTGGTGGGTACAGTGGAGCGGTAGCAAAGACAATAAAAGAATTATAATAATAGAACAATATATGTGCGTTCCCAAGTACAACCTGGGAACGAGGAAAGTAAATGATTTGTATTTATTTAACATCACCGAATCTGGTTAAATTAACTATATTTTCGGCGTGGTAAGATGTTTCTTAAGGAATGTATAAATACACAGAACAATTCTTTTTTCAATCGACTCATTAGTATTTTTACTCCCTCAAATCTAGTTATGATGAAAGACCTTCCTAACGGATTACCCCAGGATTAATCCTGGGGTAAAATAAATAGTCGAACCTGAAATTTTCTATCCCCGCCGCAAGCAGCGGGGTATTACGAAAATTTCCGAGACGGTTCTCCGCTCATTCATTTTAACGCCCCAAGGGGCGGGGTATTAAACCCGAATATTTAAATAAAAATCCGGCGATGACCAGCTATATAACTTTTGGGAGTGGTTCTGAGGGTTCACTTATAACAGGAATGTCGCTTCGTCATATTCTTACAATTACAGCTACAGACAGTATCAAAGTGTTTAGAAATCATATCCGCGTAACATTCGGCGCTTATATGATTCAATTGAACAACAGTACAAACTGTGTCATAATGCAGAACTATATACAGAGTACATATGACTCTGGTCATGGAATTTCTTTAACTACTAGTGCAAATAATAATCTGATTAAAAATAATATTTTTGATCTTCTTGGCTCAGACCCTGTAAGTATACTCGTGGCTTCAAGCTGTCACAATAACATCGTTCAAAACAATATTTTTAATGGCAACCTGCAGGTTTATTACAGTGAAATTTCAAATAATATTCTGGTGTTTGGTTCTTATTCCGGCACGGGAAATATGTTAATGAATAATATGTGTAATGGTACACAATTCGAGGATCTGGGAGAAAACAATTTAATCGAAATCGATATGGAAACTGTGTTTGTCGATACCGGCAGTACTGACGGGCAATGGCAAATTAAAGCCGATGGACCGGCTGCCGGGACCGGTACCAATAGCACAGATATGGGTTTGTTTGGGGGCAATGATCCCTATATACTTTCCGGCATCCCACCGTTACCCACGATTTATGAATTTTATGGCACCAATGCCGGTGCGGCCACTTTTCCGGTACAGATAAAAATTAAAGCCAGGAAATGACTAAATAATCGCTGAGATTTAAATTAGAGATTTATGTTAGGCAATAAGCGATAGGCGACAGGGGCGACTTGTATTCGTTTCGCATTGCCTGAGCAGGAATATGTCATATTAGAGATTTTTAATGTTCGCGGTCAGAAAGTAACTACTTTACTGAAGCAAAAAATGGCAGCCGGTTATCACGCAATTGATTTTATACCGGATAATATGACCAGTGGTGTTTTCTTTTATCGAATTCGGGCCGGCATGTATTCCGGGATAAAGAAGTTGATTTATCTCAGATAGTATCAAACAACTAGAGAATCTAAAAAATTTGACCCTCGTAGAAAATATATCGCAATGACGTAATAATTTATATTGCACGCGGATGAACACGGAATAGAACGGATCTTCGCGGATTTTTAATATTATTTATTGTTAATTCGTGTCCCGAAGGCATCCCTTTGGAATTATCCTGTCTAAAAAAGAATAACGTATAGTCATATGATAAAAACTTACAGTGATCATATAATATAACTTAGCAAGATTACGGGACAGGTTCAGGATATGAAGATATTTTCGAGCAAATCAATGTTTATTGACATATGATTGAAGCGCCAGATTACAGGAAATATCAACCGGATAATTATATGAAGCCACAAATTCCACTGCCAGCAGAATTTGTAATTTTGATGCCTCCAGTCCGTTGCCCTTATACCAGTTGAGGACATCAATTGTGTAATTGGATTTACCGGAATTCATTTTCGCCTGCTACTTTTTGATAATTTATATCAATATGTGCATTCCCAGGTACAACTTGGGAACGAGAATAGTAAATTATAGGATAGATTCGAATTCAAAAATCTGATCTTGAGAAATATCATTAGTGTGGCAAATATTTGATCGATAAAAATATGATGATTGTCGTCAAGTGGGAAAAATTAATATCGCCTATCACTCAACTCTGATGCTGTATTGCTTTGACAGGCAGCCATAATCATGAAATATTAATTTATATTATATACCTTTAAAAGCATTTTTCCACCTTGTTTGCGGATTATAGAAACGTACGTCCGTAGGATTAAAGTACTCCGGACTGAAACTTCCTCCAAGCCAATTCATAATATCCTCATACTCTTCATTTCCCGGATTTTTTATCGTTTGCAGTAAATCCTGGTAGCCGGGAACACCGCCACAATCTTCAGGAGGACAAGCACGTTTTCCATCGAGACAAGAGGGATATTTTTTATCTAATTCTTTTTCGAGTACTTCTTCAAGAATGATTTCATGGTTCCAACAATCACCAAAATCGTATTCATAATCAGCTTTATCTCCACACCTGGTAAAATATTGTTTGACTGGCGTATCCCACCCCGTAAGGCAAGGATATTCATCATCAAATTCATCCTCAACAGGTATGCCAATTTCATCAAATGAATCCGTTTCCGGATTTAAGATTTTGAAAATGTGGAGATGGCAATCGAGCCAACCCATAGCGTCCTGAATAGCTACATGAAGGTCCCAAAAGCTATAGGTTTCAGGAACTTGAATTCTTCTCCAGATTGGGGGAAATATATCTTGTAATGTCACCTTAAACTGATAAACATAATTTTTTTTCATTTAATAATTCTCCTTGATTGAGCTGTCAAATTAATAAATAAATTTTAAAAGTGAAATTATTTTTCTAAAAACACATAATCTACTACCTGGAAAAATAACTAAGGTATATGCGTGATTCTACCCTATAAAACAAAAACCCCCGCAAACGCTTTGTTTACCGGGGTTTTCGTGGTGCGGAGGATGTAGGACTCGAACCTACAAGCGGTTACCCGCGGCGGTTTTCAAGACCGCTGACTTACCAGTTAGCCTAATCCTCCGGTGATTAATCAAAAATCCAAAATCTAAAATTAATATGGATTTCAAAAATATACAGTTTTTAAATTTAAGGATATAAAATTGTTGAGTCAAGATATGAGAATGGTACATTTATAATCTGAATTATGCACTAAAATAGTGACAAAGAAACAAAGTCCCTAAGAATTTGAGTCCCTGAGATTCGCGATGCTCGATTAAAAATTTAAAATTAAAATTTCTCTGTGGAACTCAGTGTATCCTCCGTGGATCTCTGCTTGATATATGATAAAAGATTCTTTCAGAATGACTTTATGGGATCTGGAGCTTGGTTCCTGGAGCCTGGAGCCTTGTTCCTTTGTCTTAATTCAGCGGGTTCCGGTTATCTGTGTCAGGGCTTCTGTGAGCAGTGCCTGACAGGTGTGCTGACGATAGGATCGCGTGGAACGGATATCGTCAATCGGATCTATCTCAGTGAGGATTTTTCGGCCGGCCTGTTCAATTATTGTGCTATTCAAAATTTTTCCCCGGATAATATTTTCGGTACCTTTGGCCCGTTCAATATCCGGCGATACGCTGCCGGCACAAATCCGGATATCTGTAATCACCTCCCCGTCCTTCCAACCAAAAACTGCCAGGGTAACTTTGCTGATGGCCATGGCCTGACGCATCCCGACTTTGCGAAAATACCAGAACCGGTTTTTATGCTCCGGAAACGGAAGATATATGAATGCAATATACTGATTCTGAGTAAGACCGGTTTTACCCGGCCCCTGCAGCAATTCTTCCAGAGAAAATCTGTAAAAGTCTTCACCATTCCCCGGGCCGACCAGTATCTTTGCCTGATAAACTGCCAGCACCGGCAATGTATCTCCGGCCGGTGAGGCGTTGGCAATATTTCCACCCAGAGTTGCCCGGTTCCGGATCTGAACCGATCCGATCTGCCGGCAGGCTTCAACCAGCATCGGGAAATTGTCACTAATAAGTGGATGAGACACCACATCAGACATGTTAACACCGGCACCCATCCTGATACCATTATTCTCAACTTCAATTTTTTGCGTTATCTCATGAATACCATTAAGATCAATCAGTATGTCAGCATGATGCCAGTCTTCACTCTGAACCATTAAGTCAGTGGCCCCGGCAATATACCTTACCGTGCCGGCTGACCCCTCAAGAATCGAGTCGAGTTCGGTCAGATTTTTTGGCTTGTACACTTGCTGACTGTGCTTCACTCCGGCCACTCCTTCCTGACCTGAGAGATCAGATCACTTCGCTGACTAAGATCAGAAATGGTCTCAATAATTTTGGTATATCCGGTGCAGCGACACATATTACCGGCAATAGCCCACTTGATATCTTCGCTGCGATAGGGTGGATCAGATTCTTTAATAAACGCCATGGTCGATAATACCATGCCGGGAATGCAGAAACCACACTGAACCGCACCATTTTCAACAAAGACAGCCTCAACCGACTGAAACACCGGCCAGTCCCGGACACCTTCCAGAGTATACACGCTGCTGCCATTCAACTGCAAGGCCGGCACGAGACAGGAATTAACCCGTCTGCCATTATAAAAAACCGTACACGAACCACATTCTCCCTTGCCGCAACCTTCTTTAGCTGCTATAAGATCCAGATCATCACGCAAAATATCGAGCAATCTTCTCTGTGGTTCTGTTTCCAACCTGACAGCTTTTCCGTTTACCTTAAATTCTATTTTCATTCTGAATTTTTTCAAAACTTTGTTATTTCCAACGGATCGCCGGGGTGATTAGCAAAACTATTTCTAAAGAGTTAAAGATATTTTTTAACGCAAAGACGCGAAGAAGGCGCCACGCCTGAGGCGGGCAGGCAAGGATCGCAAAGATTAAAGATAATTTTTTTAAATAATAATAAAAGATTTGCGTCTCCATTGCGTCATTGCGGTTAAGTAATCTGTGGCTAATTA
>CAYULK010000085.1:0-10725 GCA_964445625.1 uncultured Calditrichota bacterium | reverse complement strand
ATAGCAACCCAATTGATCAATACCGTGATCATCAGATATGAGTAACAGTACATTGTGTTGAGATGAATTCAATGCACTTTTATTCTGACCGCCATCCGGAAATGCATGGGAAGCAAATGAACAAAGTAAAAGAATAAAAATAGTTACTATAATAATTTTCCCTGAAAGATCAGACCATATAGCTTGATTTCTTTTAATCATGTTAACCTCATAATTATAATTCTTCGTAGAATCAAAAACCACAGTTTCACAGACTTATTATTAACCACCGAATACACCGAATTTTCTATAAATTTTTATATTTTTTTCTGTCCACGGATTTCACTGATTAACACGGATTAAAATATAATTATTATAAAATTCGTGTGCCGAAGGCATCTCTTTGGGATAATTCGTAGACTGTTCTATATAGTTATATTTTTTCCTTATTTTAAAAGTAACATCGACCGGGTTTCGACACTTGATCCAACTTGAAGACGATAAAAATAAATACCGCTGGGCAGACTTCTCCCGGCTTTATCTTTACCGATCCAGACTATTGAATGCTCACCAAGTTCCATCTGTTTATCAAGTAATGTTAAAACTAACTGACCGCTTAGATTATAAATCTGTAAGCTGGCATGATCCTGCCGGTTTAGAACAAATCTAATTTCAGTAGAACTATTAAATGGATTCGGATAATTTTGATCGAGTTGGATACTATTTGCAATAATTTTGCCGGAAATATCTTCATCTATCAGGGCAGTGACAGTGAATTCAACATAATCGCCGTTCTGTGTAAACGAAATATTACAACCATTTACGAGAACAGAATCTGCTTCAGGTGCCCGGATTTTGGCAGATCTTATATCATCACTGTCAATATACAAAGCCCTCCGGAACCAGCTGATATTTGCAATACTGCCATTGGTATCAATTAGAAGTGTATCATTTTTTGAAAGAGAGGATCCTTTTACCAGCGAAAAGTTTCTGAAAATCTCAGAATTGCCATTACTGATATAGACAACTTCTCCTGCAAAACCAAAATCAGTAAATACCAGGGAATCTTCACCGACATGGTTAAAACAAACAAAATCGGAACGATCCGGGAACTCGATTTTCATGGCAACGGCCTCATCATCAAGCAGATCCCAGCCATAGCCGTTAGTAACGAGCAGTTTCTGCACATGATATTCACTGCTGCCATCCGGAAATGGATAAATTATCGTCTCAAACGTAACCGGTAAGTTGCCATGTTTTGCATATTTTATCGTTGGAGCTTCCTGCTCCGATCCAACACTGTAAGAAACCCATCCCGGAACAATTTCTGCATCTGCTTCCTGGTCACCGGGGATGATAGCAAAATATGGTGTGGATACCGAATTATCCTCCGGATTCAGAGTGTGATGATTTAGATAGGCTGGTTCAAGATGGAAATACAGGTCATAGGAATGTGATCCATCTCCTGTGACCAGGTCGGAAATTATCCAGTAATCCGGTTTTACAAAATAGATTTTTCTACGATGTTTGACAGAATTATAGGCATCATGGTAAGCATTCACATAATCAAAACCGGGCAAACTTTCCCAGTAATCCGCTGTTCCCTGCGTTTGTTCAGCCTGATCTTTATTATCTATCACGATTGTGTTATGTGCAACTGTTTTTTTATAGTATTCCAGCCGTCTGTCTGTATAAGCATATTTCCCGGGATCTTTAATAATTGTTTTGCCATAAGCATAAGCCTCAAAATTTAAAATATCATAATGGGCATGCCAGGGATCATTTGAGCCGGTATCGAAAACAAGATATCGGGTATCACTGTATTTAGTTCCAGTTTCTGCCCAGTCACTACGCATTATAAAGTAGCCACCATCAGGGAATGGAGCAAAAGTCTCCTGCGGCGGTATTCCCTCACCGCCACGTGTCGCTGCATAGATCATATCCGGCCGGTTAAAAAGTATTGCCCCCTCTTTTAACTTGTTCAGGTAACTTTTTTTATCCGTATCGGATAGTTGCGGCAGATATTTGTCAGGTTTGTGGACATGCATCATAAATTCGAGCGGTTTAATAAACTTATATTTCAAGGATTCAGAGATTTCAATTTGATTAATATCCAGCAATTGATAGGCCATAAATAGGTTTCGGTATTCCAGACTGTGATAGGCCGGACTGGTCTCGAACTGAACTCCGTCAGGGTAAAAATCATAGCTCAGATGATGATCAAGACGCGAAATGACAAGATCCAACCACCACGTCCAATTTCCATCCACTGTGAATTTGAACTCCGGGAACATGACAACAGCCGAAGCAAGGCCCCGTGTTTCTTCAGCTCCCCAATTACTGTTTGACCGCCAGTTATCGCGTAAGAATCTACATTGTTCCATAATCGATTTTAAAACCATCAGATGATCTTCACTGGTTATCGCTGATGACTTATATTTGTGAATAAAATACTGGTAAGATTCAACAATATTTCGCAAGCGAATACCGGTGTCAATAGTCCGGGGATATCCGGGCTGGTTGTCGTCCGACCAATCGTTTAATTCTGCCATCCACTCCTGGGCGTACTTTTCATCTTTAGTACTTGCAAAGACTTTACCTAAATTGGTTATCCAGTACATGCGATGAAACTGATAATGCCATTCTTTATTGCCAGGGTCATAGGTCGCCCAGTTGATTGTTCCATCATTTTCACCTGCATATTTGCGGATATTTATCACGGTGAAATAGTGATTTAAATTGTCATTTGCCTTAGTTGTACTGCCACTTCCGATCAACGGAAAATATTGAACATTTGTCCGGTCCTGATAATATTCCAGAAGTTTCTGCTTTGCCAGCGATGTATCATGAGCTAAAAGTGCACTTTGCACTTCTTCCAGACCAGGGTAATTTAGATCAATAGAACTGAAAAATTCATGATCATCCATTGCCGCAATAGCGATTGTGTGAATCAATAATATGCAAAATATACTGGTGATAAAAATCTTGAGCCTGAACATTTTTGTCCAATTGTTAAAATTATTTCTATAACATATTTTTTAAATAAGGGATTGCTTCGGTCGCCAGCTCCCTTGCAATGACATACCATGGTCAGTTCAATAACTGTCTATCGGCAAAATCTATCATAACGTTCCAATAATCAATATTTAACATATGTTTTGTGTCCCGCTGATATTGCAGAAGCCGGCCCATTCTAACTGTCCCCCGATTGTATCCCGGACAATTCCCTTACCAATTAAGCCATTTGCGCCAAGTAATTCATATACCGGTGTTGCGGCCTTCATTGCTTCAAGAGCCAGATGGGGCGACGCCCAGGTATCCTGGAAGGCCGGCATTATCCAATAACGGCCGGGGAGCAACCAGAGCAATTAACAGATGCTGGTCAATTGGAAGTTTATTTACATTTTCTCCAAATTTTTTAAAGTTATCATTGAACCAGTGGGGAAAGCTCCTGTTTATCCTGGCAACTGATTCATTGGGATTCATCCGGCTTAAGGCCATGCCGCCGGTACCGGATTGATGGGGTACGACCAGATCGATCCGTTCATCCATAGCAGCGGCGAATAGTGCTGTTTTCCCCGCCGGGACCAACCGGTGACACAAATCCTGCCGGTGTCGATATCAGAATCTGTCTGCAGATAATCGATTATCCGGTGAATGCCCCAGGCCCAGGCCGCAATCGTTCCCCATTTCGTCAGACTATCACTGTCAGTGTGATTATATTTTTCCCTTATTCCGTCTTTGCTATCATCCTGATCCGGATCAATATCTCCTACGGCAACAGTAGCAAGAGCATAACCCCGTTTTATCGTATTTTCAAGTGCCCAGCTTGCCCTTTTGCTTCCTCTTTCCGATTGGTTTTTATTGCACCTGGCATGTAACCACTTTCGTTCAGATATCGATATTCCGGCAAATTCCGTCAAAGTATGGTTTCCGCATTTATTTAAAGCAACAAATACGGGAGCAGGTTGTTTACGATAATTTGGAATAAACAGCGCGAGATTCAGGTGATGTGTCACGGTCTCGGTCAAAATTAAATCTATTCTGATTTCCTTATATGTTGCCTGGCTATCAAACAACGTGGAATCCTGATGGATGAGTTCAAAATTCATTTCAGGCGCCGGAGGTAAATAACCATAAATGTAGTGTTGAAATAATTTCTTCAGTTCCGGTTTCCTTAACTCGTTCCACTCCCGCATAGAATCAACAGGCGTACCGTCGAGCAACATGAAAGGATCCGGAAGTTCACTAACTTCCGGTAACTCTTCAAATTCCGGTAACTGCTGAGTACAGGAACAAATAAGGAAAATTAATACTCCACACACAGAAATCAGAGTATTTAGCTCATATGTGTACATTAACATCATCATCTTTTACTTTTGGTTAGCAGCCAGGTTTTCATCATTCCTCACGGTCAATAAATAAATTCGTCTACACTGGCGTGAATAATAAATATGAAAAGGACACTATTCCGATTCAGGCTTCAAATGAATCACACAACCACCGCCAGGTGCCAGATTTACCACTACTGAATCCTGATGAGTAAATTGCAGAGTATCGATTTTTACACTTTTTGGATTTACATCTGCGTCTTCTCCATCAGATATCATAGTTGCCTGATAGGATCTGTTTTCCAGAAATGTGAGCGGTATTGTCAGAGTTCTCGGCTCCCCGCCTGTCATGATACCAACATACCAATCATTTCGATATTTTCTGGCAATGGCAATATATTCACCAATTTCACCGGCCAGCACCTTCGTTTCATCCCAACTGGCGGGCACATGTAGTAAAAAATCCGATCCCGGCTGGTTGCGATAAGCAGCCGGATAATCACTGCACATTTGCAAGGGACTTTCGTAGACAACATACATGGCTAAATGATGGCAACGGGTGCCTTCCGCCATCGGGGATTCATATCGGGCGATGAATTTATCTTTGGTTACATTATTAAATGCACCAGGTGTATAATCTATCGGCCCCGTGATCATCCGGGTGAAGGGTAATGTCACATTGTGCTCCGGTGTAACACGATTGCTCCACTTTACATGCTCCAGTCCCAGCACACCTTCACGGGTCATTAAGTTAGGATATGTTCTACGGATTCCGGTGGGTTTATAGGCACCGTGAAAATCAACGAGCAGATGGTGCTTGGCGGCTTTTTTAATTACATCATGATAAAATCTGACCATTTCCTGATCATCTCTGTTCATGTAATCAATTTTTACACCCTTGACCCCCCATTTTTCATAGAGCGGAAATGCCTTATCCATCTGATCGCGGGTGTTTTGCCAATGCAGCCAAAGCATGACATCAACATTGCGGTTGCGGGCATAGTCAATAATATGCGGCAAATCAATCTCCGGGATTGTAGTTGTAATGTCCTGGGTGGGATCTTTATGCGGGCCATACCATTTCGCATCAATCAGCAAATATTCAAAGCCATATTCAGCGGCAAAATCAATATAATGTTTTTGGGTAGCTGTATTCATTCCACCTTTAAAATCCACATCGGTCACGATACGGCCCGACCACCACGGCCAGGCGACTTTACCCGGTTTTATCCATGAAACATCGGCAAGTGCACACGGTTCATTCAAATTCAAAATGATATCAGATTCGATCAAATCTCCGGGCGTATCCCCGATCATAAACACACGCCAGGGAGTATCAAAAGATGCTGATCCTGAAACACAAACATCCCCACCATCAGGTGAAGGGGATAATTTTGAGACCAAGGTATGTTTCTTCTCATCTAAACCGGTCAGATACATTCCGGCATAATCGGTTAAATTTGCCTCCGCCAGGGCCATAAATGGACCATCTTTTATTTCAATAGTCAATGGTAGACCAACAACTGAACCAGGAATAATACTGTCAATCGTTACCTTGTTAAATTCACTCTCATAATTTGTGGTATAGTTCTTCAGTTGTAACGCCCGGCACTTATGATCATCAACAAATCGAAATTCCGTGTTTTCAGCGACAAGTTGAACCTCCTTTATCGCAGTTGATTCTGGTATATGATAGCGAATCGCAACACCGTCATTAAAAAGTCTGAAAATAAGATCTACTCTTTCACCGGGTAATTTATTCGAATTGAGTTTTACAGTCAGCTGATTATAGTGGTTCACAACTTTTTTCGATTTTCCAACAATCATGTCATAAACACTATTATGACTGATGCGATCGGTGCCCATCAGCTTAAAATCTGTAAATTTATCCCAATTTTTAAACTGTAATGAAAGTTTTGACTCTTTGAGGATAATTTTATTATTATAAGAAATGGAATATGCCGGTGTACCGGTCTTGTTCAGTGATATTGTTACTGTAAGATTTGCGTCCGGTGAGTTTTCTGTCACTGGAAAATCAGGTGATTCACATGATAAAAATAATGTTGTGATTAACAGTACCATTATTTTAAACACTAAGCTGAACTTTTTCATTTTTTCATCCGATTTTTTATTTACTTGCTTAAATCATGAATATATATTTAAAAATCACAAGTTTATTAATAACAATACTTTACACCATGGCGTCATTCCGAATTTATTTCGTAATCTATTTTAGTTAGAACCTGAAACCACGCCTCCCCGAAATACGGGATCTTCGATCGGAGGGCAGGCAAGTTCAGGTTGACATCGAATCCTGAATTTCATGTCTAAATAAATTCACTGAATATTCTTCAGTTGTTTACTTAATTCTCTGATAAGATTATTATTTTCAGACAGTTCTGAAATATTTACATTTTCATCGAGATCGGTAAAATGGTCATACATCATCCTGTCATAACTTCTCCCAGTTTCTTCATACCATTCTGTGTAGCGATATTGGTTTGATTTAATCGAGTCACCTTTTTTATAGCGACTGATCACATACTCTTTTCCCGGCAGCGATGGATCCTCAAGAAGCGGGATAAAACTTTTTCCATCGAGATGAGGAGGCAATGGCAAACCTGCCAATTCACAAATTGACGGATATATATCAACAAATTCTGTCAGAGCCTTTATACGTCGACTACTTTTAGACCACGGATATCTTACGATCAATGGTGTATGCAGTGAAGTTTCGAAAAGAGCATGTTTACACCAGAGTCCATGCTCACCGAGATTCCAACCATGATCTCCCCAGAGCATAACGATTGTATTTTCCTTCAATCCCAGTCTTTCCAGTTCATCCAGCAACCGGCCAATTTGTACATCAGTGTAACTGACACAGGCATAATAACCGTGGATCATCTTTCTTGTCGTTTCCTCGGATAATGGTCCTTTTTCAGGAATGCCAGCATATTGGCGCAGTTCCCCCCAATTATGCAGAGCTATATCCGGAGCATCTTTAGGCCGGAAAGGATTATCAGCCAGGTTGATATCATCCCTTTCATATAAGTCCCAGTATTTAGCCGGTGCATTAAATGGTAAATGTGGTTTAAGAAACCCAACTGCAAGGAAGAAAGGTTTACCGAGCGTTTTTAGTCTTTGCAGGTCGGAAATAGTCTTGTTTGTCATGTTCCCATCGGGATAGGCATCATCCTTAACCTCAGCTCTTTCAAAGGCCGGTCCTGTTCCTTTTGCAGTTTGGAGGGCGATCGATTTATTTTCTTCCAGAAGATAACCACGCCCTACCCAATCACCTTTAGGTCGCCACGGTTTTTCAGTCCAGCTCTCCTCACGATCCGTGAGATGGTGATATATCTTGCCATTGGAAATCGTATGATATCCTGAATTCTTCAGATACCGGGGCAAATCCATTACGCCGGGAGCATCCTGATCTGTCCATGTTTTATAATCCGTAAAGCGTGATCTGGACGGTCTCAGGCCGGTTAAAACACTTGCCCGGGAAGCACCACAGACCGGGACCTGACAATATGCCCGTTCAAAAAGGAAGCCTTCTGCCGCCAGACGGTCAATATTAGGTGTGATCATCTGCTTTTGGCCATAACAGCCTAATTGCGGGCGCAAATCATCAACGACAATAAAAAGAATATTGGGGGGGGGTTCGGCTATTTCAGCTACAGATTGACTATCTGAATCTGCAACACCCGTAAATAATATTATCCCAAAAATTATCAGACGCTTTATTGCCGTAATATTGGAATATAACTTTGAATAACTTACGATGGCTAATAATATCATCGGATCTCATTTTGATACTATGAATAACCTGAATCTGTTTCTAAAAATCCTTTAGGACTTAGGTAACTAATCAACATGTAGTCATATGACGCTCATCGCAATAAAATCATTTTTTTTGTCTGTACCATTGCACTTGTCTGTAACTGATAAAAATATACACCGCTCGTCAACTTGTGTCCGGCTGCATTCAAACCATTGAATGATATATCATAGTTACCGCCCGCCAAATGATCCTTCAGCAACGTGGTGATTTCCCTTCCGGCTAAATCGAACAATCGCAGTGTAACAAAGTCAGATTTAAAGAGGTCAAAGTGGATAATCGTAGATGGATTAAACGGATTCGGGTAATTTTGATATAATCGATTCGTCGCTGGCACAGAAGATTCAGCTTCATCAAGATAATTTATATCATCTTTAGGATTTGCTATATATGTTGTCTCATCATAGACCGTACCATCTCTTAAAATATGTCTTAAATGAAGAGTATCTCCATTTACCGTCAATTCTGTGTAGCCATATTGATAAGCGGTCCTATTATAGGATTCAACCATGTATTCATTTCCATCATGGGAGGGTATGGGAACATCCATCGATGCACCACCATTCCCTGTAACTATTTGCACAGTTCCCCTTAGAGAATCCAGGGGTGGATTCATATTCCCGTTTAATGCCAGTTTTTTTGAGCGGACATAATAGTGGGCATGCCCGTTAAAAATTATATCACAACCATGCTGATATAATGGGATACCCCAGGTATCATGGATATAATCTTCATAGCTTTTGTCGCCAAAATCAAAAATCGGATGATGCCAGAACACAAAAAGCCAGATTTTTGGATTATTCTTTATTGTGTCCAGCAACATGGTGTATTGAGTACCGGTCATCGGCGATTTATCGGAGTCCATAATCACAAACCTGGCATTCTCATAATCAAAAACAAAAAACTTTCCCTGATTACCATATTGATTCAGTTGTCCCGGCAGATAAGTATTCCAGTTTGTTAATCCTGCCGTAGTTTCTGTAGCATCATGATTTCCGGGCGTCGCCATATATTTCGGTGGTATCTGATCCTGACCCAGGCTGCCGAGCACACCAGCAGTCGTCGCATACCAGCTTTGCCACTCACTGAGCACATCACCATGATCTACAACATCTCCGACATTGATGATAAATTTATAATCAGGGGTGTTGGCAATCATGGATTGCAGTACTTCTTTATGTGCGGGTTTGTTATTTCTGGTATCGCCGAAAGCAATCCATTGCCATGATTGTCCAAACACATTAGCTGCCAGCACAGCAATGAAGATAAGTAAAAATACAGGCTGGTAAGTTCCAGACATTTGTAAATTTAAATACTTTTGCCTCATCGAATTCTCCTTTAGTTTTTATCTCTGCTATATAATATCAAACCTTTTTCCTTATATACAGCTATATTTTCTGAGTTAATTTTAATATTTGAGATTCCGGTATCATAGATACTAAAGCTAGTGATACAATCACTATTAATTTCCAATTTATCCTTCAGGACAGAAACGTCTGCCCGGTTACTATCTAAATCGATCATTCTCTTGCCATTTAAATCAAGATATGTTCCTTCGATCATCTGAAATGATCTTACATTTTGATTCAAATCCATAGAGACAAAGACGACACGTGCATCGGTCTTGATCCCGGATTTCAGTGAGACTTCACCGAGATCGCTTTTTTCAACAAAAATATCTTCACTGCTATCAGAAACAATTTTTAATGCGATTATATCTCTTGCCCTTTTACCTGAACCACTATCAGTGACAGTTAAGATACTGCTTGTAATATCCGGCGTTGTTGCCGGATATGGGTAAATTATTGAAGGAATGGTTATTGGAGTTTCGCCGGTGATCGAATATATCATAACGGGAGCTGCTATTTTTTTCCGATATGAGTATGATACAAATCCGTTTACTGCATTTAATGCCGGACCCTGAGCAGGTGACATGAAGACAAATTCAGGTGTAATAAACTTCCTGCCGCTCTCCTCAATTCGAATATTATTTTCCGCACCGGCACTGAGGTGCCAGTATTGATCATAGGTATGTTTACCCTGGCCGGTTAAGCGATCTGTAACAATCCAGTATTCCGGTCTGACAAAGAAAACCGATCTTTGATGGTTGATTGAGGTATAACTGCTCTGATTACCGACCACATAATCAAACCCGCACATTGAATACCAGGTTGCTTTTTCCGGTGTATAATATCGCTCCTGATTAAGTTTGTCAACTGTAATCGTATTATGGGCGGCTGTACTTTTAAAATAGTCTCTGTCTGATCCGTCATTATATGTAAATCGTCCTGGATCTACTAACAAATCATGACCATAAGCAGTTGCTACGATATTAAAAATATCGTAATGGGCATGCCATGGTTGATTAGTGCCGGCATCGAAAAGCAGATATAATTCTTCGTTAAAAGGTAGATCATTTTGCCCCCATCCGCTGCGCATGATAAAATATCCACCCGCGGGAAAAGCGGCTGAATTCGATTTTGGTACAATCCCCCTATTTCCATCAGTAGCCACATAAATAATCTCAGGCCAGTTCCAGAATTCACCCATTTTCCGAAAAAGATCTCTTTCATCACT
>CAYULK010000084.1:0-10861 GCA_964445625.1 uncultured Calditrichota bacterium | reverse complement strand
GGCGTAATAAAGATTGTGTTTGATAAGCCGATAGAGACGAAAGATTATGGCTTGGATAATAAAGATGAATTGATCGCGAAAACACGTAATATAATTGAAAAGAATATTGATAAAGAAATAAATGAAGGACGAAGCAATCTGCTTAAAGAATTTGATTGCAGCAGAAGGACTGCGGGATGAATAAGATCAAGTTAATGAGGAATTGCCGGCATAATGTCATTCAGAAGGGATATTCCCGGATTGTTATGTACATATTCGCCTGGAGGATGAATTCGGCATAGCGTTGAATTTTGGAATAAAGATAAAAAACGAAAGACCAAAGGAAAATAATTATGCAAAAAGATATTATTCTTGATAAAATCACCAAACTGGAACCTGAAGCGATCGATCTGATGGAAAAATTAATTGCAATCAATGCCATAGGTCCGAAGAATGATGGACCGGGCGAATCTGAAAAAGCCGAATTTTTAGAAAAATATCTAAAAGATACCGGATTCGCTGAGATAAAAAAATATCCGGCGCCTGATCCGGATGTGCAGGGCGGGCAACGACCAAACCTGGTAACAATTGTTCCGGGAAATAATGCTGACCGGTCGTTATGGATAATTTCGCATCTGGATGTTGTGCCGGAAGGCGATCTGAGCAAGTGGAAGACCGATCCATTTAAGGCGGTCGTAAAAGATGGTAAAATATATGGCCGGGGAAGTGAGGATAATCATCAGGGGCTGGTATCATCTGTGATTATGGCTCGTGCGTTTGCTGAATCCGGCATCCGGCCGGAGTTTAACCTGGGTTTGATGTTTGTTTCTGACGAGGAGACCGGCAGTGAGTTTGGCCTGAGCTATATGATGGATAATTATGCGGATCTTTTTAAAAAGGATGACATTATTATTATACCCGATGCCGGCGAGCCGGATGGCAGCATGATTGAGGTAGCTGAGAAATCAATTTTATGGATTAAATTTAAAACATTGGGTAAACAGGTTCATGCCAGTCTTCCCAACCTGGGAATTAATGCCTTTAGGGCAGCCTCACACCTGGTGGTACGGTTGGAAGAACTGCACAAAATTTATCCGGCCCGCGATGAATTATTTAGTCCGCCTGTATCGACATTCGAACCGACAAAAAAAGAAGCTAATGTACCGAATATAAATACGATTCCCGGCGAGGACGTTTTCTGTCTGGATTGCCGGGTTATGCCGGAATATCCGATTGATGAAGTTAAGCACCGGATACGAAAAATGGCCGATGAAATTGAAAAACAATTCAAAGTAAAAATTGAGTTATCTACTGAACAATATGAACAGGCAGCGCCGGTAACCGACAGCAATGCACCGGTGGTAAAATTGCTTGCCACGGCGGTTAGAGAAATATATCAGGTAGAGCCAAACGCAGAGGGTATCGGCGGAGGTACTGTTGCATCATTTTTACGGCGCAAAGGGCTACCGGTGGCCGTTTGGGCCACACTTGATGACTTAGCTCATCAGCCTAACGAATATTGTAACATCAGTAACATGATGAATGATGCGAGGGTTTTCGCCTTGGTTGCCATGAATCAATAGAATTAGCTTGGAATTTGTAATAAGATTCACTATATTTTCGACGCTCGTGTTGCCTACCTTGTTGTAAAATAAGTAATTAAGGTGTTTTTTTGAAAAATTAAGGGGCTCAAATCTCTCTTCAAGCTTATTTATTACGCAGAAAAAAAAAGAAAGTTTCATAACTAGGCAAATATTTGCCTGGTATGATAGGCAAAATATTACCATTTGCCTGACATTCAATATTGTTAATCATAATAAATACAATATGTTATGCCTGTTTTTATAAAGTTGGTATTATTTTTGTAGTGTGATAAAGGTCACGTGTAAATTTAACCAAAAATCAGCAACATATTAATGAATAGGAGGATGTCTATGACTTAGCTCACTTACACTTTTTTTTCTTTTCTTTTATCTTTACTTATCTAATTGAGTAGGAGGAATTGTAATGTTCAAAAAGTTTATGCTAATTTTTTTATTAATCAGCATCATACCCTTCACTGTATATGCGCAATCGGTGGGTAAGATTGCTGGTCAGGTTTTCGATCAGGCCACAGGCGAACCACTGCCTGGGGTGAACATCACGATCGATAACACCTTGCTTGGTGCTAACAGCGACTTCGATGGATATTTTGTAATTCTGAGCGTACCGGTTGGCGTGTATACCGTACGTGCCAGTTTTATCGGTTTTCAGGAAGTAGCCGTCGAAGGTGCGCGTGTATCGGCAAGTATTACCACGAATATTAATTTTGACCTTAAGGAAACCCCGCTCGAACTGGGTGAAGTTATTGTGATTACGGGCGCCCGTCCTCTGGTTGAGAAAAATATTACCCAGAGTTATTCTCTGGTAACCGCGGACGATATCGAAGCACTCCCGGTACGCGGTATTAACAATATTCTCGACCTGCAGGCCAGCGTTGTCGTACAAGACGGCAATATTCACATCCGTGGCGGTCGTGCAAATGAAACCGGATACTATCTTGATGGCGCTTCCATCATAAATCCGGTTACAAATACACGCGCTGTTCATATTATTCAGGATGCGGTAGAGGAAATACAGGTATTAACCGGTGGCTATACCGCCGAATTTGGCGGTGCCAACTCGGGTATCGTACGTTCCGAGCTGAAATCAGGTACAGCTGACTGGCACTTTACAATCGACGCCCAGACCGATAATTTTGTCGATAACGGTAAGAAGTTCCTGGATACCTATTCCTATGGTGAAACGATTATCGCCGGTACAATCAGCGGCCCGCTTTTTAGCAAGAATATCCGCTTGTTCGTGGCAGGAGAAAACTGGTACGAGGCTGATAATGCCAAGCGCTTCAGCGAAGCAATTGTTTTTGATAACCTGGTTGATACGGAACCCCGGGCGCCGGAAGTTATTGCTGGCCATCCCGATACGGTATCATTGAATTATCTGCCGGGATATACACCGCGTAATAATATGAATCAGTATTCAATCAATTCCACATTACTGTTTGATTATAATCCGATTCAGCTCCGTCTCAGCGGTGTGTATACCACCGGACAGACCCGTGGCGACAATTCACCGATGAACGATATACTCCGTGGTCGTCAGAAGGTCCACAACCAGGATAATTATCTGGTGTCGGGTAAGTTGACCTATGTGTTAAACCCGACTTCATTTCTTGATCTCAAAGTAAGTTATTTCTCCCAGACGCACGAGGATGAAGACCCCTGGTTTGGTACCGAATGGAGAAAATGGAGTGACAGTACAGCCGTTTCCGATTATACCGGCGGTGATGTTACTTATCGTTCCAGGTGGCTAAGTCCGTATCCGTATCGCCTGCTTGGTATCCAGTTTAACCGTGAAGGTGCAAACCCGGGTAATTATGTCAAAGCCGATCTGAGCTATATCGGCGGAAATCTTGACTATGTTACCCAGGCCAATAAATATAACGAGATCAAAATCGGTGGTGATTATCGTCAATATACTGTCCGCAGATACTCTATCCAACCGAATGTAATGACCGAGGCTGAACGTTTTGGCAGCGAAGATGCGGTACCGGAGGCCGTAATGGCCGAACGCGCCGGTAATATTTATGGCTATGATTACTGGGGTAATCAAATTAACAGCGGCTTTAATGCCCCGAAAGAACCTGTATTCGCTTCTTTCTATGCCCATGACAAGATTGAGTTCAAAGATTTGATCATCAATATCGGTTTGCGTTATGATTATTTCGACATCGATGACCGCGAACTACGGGATCCAACCAATCCGGTGATTGATTTTGAAACCAATCTGATCGCGGAGAGTGAATGGAAGGATAAAGATCCGGTTTCTCAGCTTAGTCCGCGCCTTGGTATCTCCTTCCCGATTTCGCAAAAGACCGTTTTTTATGCCCAATACGGCAAGTTTATCCAGATGCCGGAAGGCAATAATGTATACTACAATAACCGTCAGTACGGTCGCCAGATTGTAACCGGTGGTTTTTTCTATCTGCAGCCGATTGGGTTTGCGATGGATCCGATGCGTACTACGTCGTATGAGATTGGTTTTCGTCAGCAAATCGGTGAATTTTCGGCAATAGATATTACCGGTTTTTACAAGAATGTTAAAGGTAATCCGACGACAGTCCGTGTACCGGCTGCAGCGGGTGCCGATATCAACACTTACTATGCTATTACAAATGGTGATTTCGCCACAACTAAAGGTCTTGAGTTTAAATGGACCCTGCGTCGTGTTGCCCGTATCCAGGCCCAGTTTAACTATACTTTGACCAGTGCCGAGGGTACCGGTTCAGGCGAGAGCAGTTATTATGGTGCCATTTATCGTGGCTCAATTGCACCGACAATTACTTCTCCGCTTGATTATGAAAACACTCATCGCGGAACACTTAATCTTGATTATCGTTTTGGTGCTGATGATGGCGGTCCTGTACTGGAACGTTCGGGACTGAATTTTCTATTTAAGTTCAATAGCGGTCATCCTTATACATTTGCCTATGCCCCTCCGGGTGGCCAGGCAGATCCATACACCGCCGGTGTGGATTATATGCAGGATCCAAGGTCTCGTGAGGCTCTGGAACCGATCAACTCTTCCGTAACACCATGGAACTTTAATCTTGATCTGCGTCTGGATAAATCATTCAACATTATTAATGACCTGGTCGGAACTTTCTATATCCGTGTGACCAATCTGTTGAATAATAAGAACGTAATCAATGTATATCAGAACACCGGAAGTGCCGTGGATGACGGATATATTTCCGATCCTGCCCGTTATCAGTCAAATCTGGATTCTTATGGACCGGAATATCTCGATCTTTACCGTGCATTGAACACGACCAATGGTGCATCTTACCTGTCACAGGTTGGGAGGGAACTGTACAACAGTCCGCGTCAGATTTTCGTCGGTTTAAGGCTCGCTTACTAACAAATACGCACTGTTGAAGTTTTTTAATGTCAAATGTTTTGATAAGGAGTGAATATGCAAGTAAAAACCAATAAGATCCCCCGTATGATCTTTGTGGGGGTGCTGATACTGATTTTAGCGGGAGCATTGTTTGCCCGGCACGATCCCAGTCAGAAAGTACTGGCCAAGCCTTCCGCTGACCGTGTGGGTCGTACACTTTCGAATATCGGTAACTGGGCCTACTGGATCTATAATACCGGTACATCCGGAAATGACCCGAATGGTGATCCGGGCGGTGTATATCCGCGCGGTACGGCTGCCCTTGTCTATACCGACGGTCTGGTATGGGGTGGCTACGTGAGAGATAGTATTGAGGAAAACCCCCGTGTTGGCGGTGTAACCTATCGCGAGGGTATTCAACAGGGTTGGATCGTTACCCCTGGTGACGGTACAAATCCACCTGTGGCTGTAAGCCCGAATGATGAGCGTGCCGCTATGTGGCGCATGCGGGTTGATTATTACGCACTAACCCAGGAAGATGTTCGCCAGGATGCGGCAGAATTGAATCTTGTCAAACCGGAAAATGTCTCCGCAGATATGATGCAGGCCGTACTTGACCAGTATCAGTTTGATTTTGAGAACTGGCCGACAGATCTTGGCGCACCATATTATGATGTCAATGGTAATGGTATCTATGACAAGCCGGAAGTATACTGGGTACAGGAACCGGACCCTCAAGATGCTAATAAAAAGATTTGGGTTTGGACGGGTGTCGCAGTGGATCTTGACGGTAATGGTGAAATTACCGTCGGTGAACGCGAGGAACCCGGTATCGCCGGCGCCGACCAGATATTGTACTCTGTCTATAATGACATGGATGAAGGCAAATCGATCGGTCTCTATGGCGCACAGCCGATGGGTATCGAATTGCAATCAACCACCTGGGCTTATAATCAGCCAAGTGCCACACTCGGACAGCTGCTATTCCGTAAGTATTTGTTTATTAATAAGTCCGGCGTCGATATCGACAGTATGTTTGTATCGCAATGGTCAGATGCGGACATCGGAAACTATACCGATGACTACGCCGGTTGCGATACTACGCGGAGTGTTGGCTACGGATATACCGCTTTTGTTACGGACCCGGATTATACCTCTTTTAACCTGCCCCCGGGAGCGGTTGGTTATGACTTCTTCCAGGGACCGCTGGTTGACGGTGTTGCCGGACAGGACCTGAATAAGAATGGCGTGGATGATGCCGTAGACTTTGGTATCTTTGGTTTACAAAAACGCGGTCCGGGCAAGATCAACCTGCCTATGACCTCTTTCTTCTTCTTTGCCGCCGGAAGCGAAATCAGTGACCCACCATTGGGTGAATATGAAGGTACTTTGCAATGGTATAATATGCTGAATGGTTTTATACCGACTGAAGATCTGGAGAATCCTTCGTCCTATAAGGCTGGATCAGGACCAACGGCGGGTTTACCAACCAAGTTCCCATTGGCCGGCGACCCCACTACTCAGCAGGGTGATGTGGATGGTCTTGGTACCAATTTCCAGCCCGGTGACCGCCGTATAGGGCTGTGTTCCGGTCCGTTTTGGATGGCCCCGGGAGATTCCCAGGAAGTCGTCGTAGCAATTATCGGTGGCATCGTATCCCAGCAGGGTGGTGACAACCGTAATGCTGTGCTACAGATGAAACTGAATTCTGATTTTGCCCAGTTTATCTATGATAACCTGTTCAAAGCCATTCCGCGCGCACCGGTAGCACCGAAACCCACTGCAACCCCGATGGAAGATCACATTGTGTTGGATTGGGGTACTGACCATGCTGCCGTTGCCAAAACGGAAGCAGACGATCCGCTGCTGGGCTTTAACTTTGAAGGGTATAATGTCTACCAGCTGCCGACCGCAACAGCGACAAGAGAGCAGGCGACATTGGTTGCGACTTTCGATGTTGTAAATAACGTTACAACAATTTTCGCCACCAAATATGTTGCCAGTGTTGGTGATATTGTAACCGTTCCGATCCAGAAGGGAACGGATTCAGGTATACAGAGATATTTCACCATAGAACAGGATTATATCAGCGGCAAGCCGCTTTTTGCCGGAAATACGTATTACTTCGCAGTAACAGCTTATAATTTCAGTGATGATCCTACTGTTCCTGAACCATCGCTGGAATCCGGATTACTGCCGGCAATCGTCGTAGTACCCCAGGGTACCGTTCCGGGAACACGTTATCCCAATGAAAACGGTGATATGCTTGGTGTGATTAAAGTTGGCGGCAGTACCGGTGGCGCTACTGCTGAAGTAATTGACCCGTCCGTGATCAGTACAGCCGATTATATGGTTGGTTTCCATCCCGCGGAGCAATATTCAACGGATGAGGCCGGCGATACGGTGGGCGTCTGGTATCAATGGTACCTGGTGAATACAACCAGTGGTGATACCCTGTTGAAAAACCAATCCAACATGACCGGTGATAATGACTACCTGGTCACGGAAGGTTTACTGGTCCGTGTCACCGGTCCGAAATCAGCCGGTTTAGCCGGTTGGTCTTATGACGGTAATCGCTGGTACTCCGGTGTAAACTGGGGCGGCCAGGAATTTTTTGGCGGCCTTGATATCGGTGCTAATTTCTTTGGTTCTACTCTTGGTCCGGCTGACCTGGTTCCGGTTCACATGAAATTCCAGGATCAGGCTAGTGTGGACGCCAATGGATATGCCAGTAAAGGTGTTGTTTACCGGCGTGATAAAGGTTATGGCGAAGAAGGTATCGGTGAATTGCCGTTCGAATGTTTTGATGTTTTCGATGCTGATAATCCGCGCAAACTGAATATCTCTTTTGTCGAAGATGACCGGGAGGGTGCCGCAGGTGTCAACGCTAACCTTATCTGGGATATGGGCTGGAATGGTACGGAATTCGGTGCAAATGGTGCCCGCGAGTACCTCTTTATAAGTAAAACCGATTACGATGAAGGTGCTTATTACAGTGGCGGCAAAGCTGACGGGACATATGACGATGTGCTTTATGCCATCTGGCCGAAAAATCGCGGTTCACGCGCATACCTCTTAGCGGAATTTACCATGGATATTTTTGCCAATCTGCCAAATACGCCAGCTGATAGTTATACGTTCAATACTAATGGTGTAGTTACTGAAGATGCGACATTGGCAAAGGCGGATGTGGAAAAAATCAATGTCTTCCCGAATCCATACTATGCATCTAATCCGTCAGAACCTGATCGCTTTACGCGCTTTGTAACATTTAATCATTTGCCGCCAAAAGCCACTATCCGGATTTTTAATCTGGCCGGTGTTCAGGTTCGTAAACTTGAGAAAGACACACCTGATCAATTCATGCAGTGGAATCTGCAGAATGAAGCAGATATTCCTGTCGCCAGTGGTATGTATATCGCGTTTATTGATATGCCGGAACTGGGCCAGGAAAAGATTCTCAAGCTCATGATTATTCAGGCACAAGAACAGCTCAAGTACTATTAATCTGATGCTATTTTAAATTAAAATTAGTTAAAGAAATAAGGGAGACAATAATGATAAACAAAAAAATACTTAGCGGGTTGGTTATACTCGCTATCATTGTTGGTTTTGCTGCTGCTCCATTGTTTGCCGGCGATCCCGATCGGGCTGGTACAGCCGCAGGTGTACAGGTTCAGATACCTGTAGGCGCCAGAGATATCGCTCTTGTCGGAGCGGATCTGGCCAATACCTCCGGTCTGAATGCCCAATTCTGGAATCCGGCCGGTATGCCGCGTATGGAAAGAAATGCAGCTGCACAATTCTCATATATGAGTATTTTTAATGATATTGGTGTTAATTATCTGGCAGTGGCCTTTAATGATGAAGATCTGGGCGCTTTTGGATTAAGCATCAAATCATTTGGTTTTGGTGATATACCTTTTACCACAAACGAGGATATGGATGGCGCATCAGGCCGCACATTCTCACCGACTTTCACGACAATAGGATTATCTTATGCCCGTGCATTGACGGAATTTGTGAATGTTGGTCTTACTGTCAAGGTTATCAGTGAATCTATTGACCGGGCCAGTGCCAGTGCTGTTGCATTTGACATCGGTCTGCAATATGCTAATCTTGGTGGTATCGATGGTATTAATTTCGGTGTTGCGATCAAGAATATCGGATCCAACATGCGGTATGAAGGTTCCGGTCTGGGATCAAATTATCTTGATCCGGGCGGCAAGGAATATTTCCTGAATACACCATCAGCCAGCAATCAGCTACCGACTGCCATCGAACTGGGTCTGTCATATCTGGCCAGTGTAAACGAGGATAACTCGGTGCTGATGACCGGTAATTTCCAGAGCAATAACTTCGAGAATGACGCTTTGAAGGTTGGAGTCGAATACAGTTACGCTAACTTCCTGTTCGCCCGTGGTGGTTATGTTTATGCCGTGGATACCGAAACGGAATCGCAATTGTATGACTTTGCCGTGGGAGCCGGAATCAGATACGAATTAGGTGATATCCTGTTTGTCTTTGATTACGCTTACCGTAATTCTCAGTATTTTGATGGGAATAATGTGTTTACAATTGAGCTGTATTTTTAGTTCATTGAGCACATAGGTATAAAAAAAGGCCTGTACATTTGTGCAGGCCTTTTTTTTCTGATAAATTATTATCCTAAGTTGTTCCTCGTTCCCAAGGCCCCGTCCATCCTCGTTCCCAAGTTGTACCTGGGAACGCACATATTAAGACTTACCTGTCATTACGAGGAGCATAGCGACGAAGTAATCTCATTTTTATCCGGTATTGAAATATACTCTAGTCACTAACCGCCCCTGGATTATATTTAAGATATTTACTATCCGGATTCTCAGCCATCCAGGCATTCCAGCGCCCGAAAACTGACGGAAATTCTTCCAGGACGCGGTCCTGATAAAAACCGCTGATACATGTCAGTCCATCTCTGCCTTCCAAATGATACCACATACTTTCCGTCTGCCGGTCATATAAAACAAAAGTGTTTTTATAGGTCCAGCCACTGGCTCTTAAAGTCAATTCCTTGCCATCCAATACCCGACTGTACACGGCAGTCAATTTTACCAGCGGTCAGTAGGCGACGGCAACAAGTTCTCCGGCGAACGATTCATTGACAATTTCATGTGACTTCAGGACAAATATCGGATATGCACGGGCATCTGACCTGATTCGCGCGGCGATTATAGTGAAAGTATCATCAGCCAGCGGGTATCCCGGCTCACCGGGTAGAAACATATCGGGATAATCAATTGAGGAAATTGCATCCGGGCCCAAACCATACTGAAAATTTTCGGCCCTGAAGCCATATTTTTCTACGGCATGGGTAATATCCCAGCGTTTACCTGTCCGGTCGATGATAAAAATACTTTCACCCGTTTCAATTCTTTCTTCAGGTAGTTTATCCAGAGCATTGGTTATTTTTTCTTCTGAGCATGACGATAAAAGATAAAGGATTACAGACAACGTCAGCAGGCGGGCAGGCAAAAGAAAAATTATTGTTTTAAGTACACTTATAATTTGCATGTCGGTCCTTTCGTTTACTATCCTGGTGGTCTTCGTTTCCAAGACCTCAGCCATCCTCGTTCCCAAGTTGTACCTGGGAACGCACAATTATTACAATCAATATATACATGACATGGGGTATATTTTGTAATAGGTCTTACCAAGTGCAGAAATTTTACTGACCCACCCCTAAATCCCCTCCCTCTCCAGCTTCGCCGGACAAGGAGGGGACTTGAGGATGGTGCTAAAAAAATCTTTCAGCAGAAATAAACCTAAGATTCCCGATTAGGGAGGGGGAAAGAGGGGGTGGGTTATTTATAGGAATTTGATAGAGCGTAAAGCCCCTAATATTTAACCGATAATGAGGCCTGCAGGAAGCGTTTTTTGAGTGAATAATATTTATACCCGCTGTTAT
>CAYULK010000083.1:0-10968 GCA_964445625.1 uncultured Calditrichota bacterium | reverse complement strand
GCGAAAGAGATTATGGAGTGGTTTGACAATGATTTAAAGCGACAGGTAGTTGATCCTGCCGTAAACCATATGATTGATAAAATTATTACCTTATATCAATAATTAAAAATTGCTTGTTGACTTAGCTCACCTTGTGATTTTCATTAATTCGTCACGTGTAATTGTTGTTGTTGCTGTACAAGCGTATAGCAATCTATGAAATGCTTCACGTCCCCAAAATCTACGATTGAAGCGATAACATACCTCTGAAAGGTAGCTTTGCAAATGTTTTTGTGATACACCTCTATGCGGCCCTGAAAACACAGCTTTAGCATTTGCGATAATTTTATGAGTCCAGGGAAGTAGTTTCATTGAATCCTTTGGATCAAGAAGGACTGCTCTGTAATGACCTATATCCATACTTTTTGCTACCGTTTGATAGCTTCTCCATCCGTCGGAACGAATTGATGTTATTAACACATCTATTTCATCATCCGGAACGCCTATTCTTTTTAATATGGTCTCGATTGTCTCAGCCTTCGCATTCTCTGCAACAAAGGCATGAGCAAAGCCAGGTTTTTCAATTCCATCTTTATTAATCCATGTGGAAACTGCTACTATAACTAATTCTTTTTTCTCTGCCCCACGGCCTCTTTTACCTGAAAAACTTGGACCAAATAACGATTCATCTATTTCTACTAAGCCTGCCAGTGTATATTTGGCATCCCGATCTGCCATGGCTTTGCGAACTTTATGAGACATGGCCCAAATAGTTTTGTAATCTTTAATTTCTAACTCATTGATGGATACTCCAGTTTTTGAAGTCGCCATCCTAAAGATCAGCATGAACCATTTCATTAATGGTGTTCTTGTTTTATGGAATATGGTTCCTGCTGTGAGTGAAACTTGGTAATTGCAATTTTTACATTTATAGAGGCCTCGTGTTGAAACTTTCCAGTATTTTATCCTATGACATCTTGGACAAATAAAACTTTTAGGTCAACGGGTTTTAAACAACCAATCATAACAATCAGATTCATTTCTAAACTCTTCTTGAAATAGGATCCAGCTCATGTCCTTGTAGTTTGGTCGATATAAATCTCTTCCCATACCCACAAAGTAATATGAGTAGGTGAGCTAAGTCAACAAGCAAATTAAAAATATAAATGTATTGCTTGCCCTGTGTGTGTTCCCAGGTACAACCTGGGAACGAGGCTGGTAAATGTATTTAGAATTATAAATAAAAAATCAACCCGCCTCTGATAAATAATGGCGAACCTGGTGTATAATGCAATTCTGAGACTGAAACACTCTCAAGTGTACCTTTAAAATTGCCGTCCGCATCAGGTCCCCTCAGGCGGGATTCAGTATCAAACTGGGCCTCATTCCATTCTTCATTGGTAATATTTTCCATCTTGATATAAAATTCCAAACGGCTGAGACGATATGCCGCGGCTATATCCCATATCAAAGATCCCAGGGCTGTCACAGAGTTATCTTCGTTTGCCGGACGATCACTGACATAGCGATAACGAAAACTCAAACTCAGACCGCCGGGACGTTTATATGTTACTCCACCCATACTGGTGTGGATCGGTGCGAGCGGAATATGATTCGCGCCTGAGGGTAAATTCAGAAAGCGGCCCCGGGCATAATTATAATCAAAGTCAAAATACAAATCGTTCAAAATCTGATACCGCAGAGAGAAATCAAAACCAATCCGCATTGTTTCATCGCTGGGTTCCACTATGGCTTCATCACCAACATACACCAGCTCCTCCTCCAGATACAGTCCCCAAACCGCCATATGCACAATCATATTATCAATAGGTTTGAAAAAAGTCCCCAGATCCGATGACAAAGCACGCGGTAGCGGTTTATCGGATTTCTTCTGAGTGATCGTACGTGCATCATTAGAGTGAAATCCTGAACCGGCCCTCAGGTATATCTGGAAATCGGAACTATGATTATAATGCAGATTTATCTTGGGATTAATAATTCCGTCATTAATTGAGTAAGAGGTATAAACAGGGAACATATCATCGACATATTGCCAGTAAAAATGATCGTACCGCAGTCCCAGATTGACCGAAAATCTCGATGAAAATTTTAACGTCCCCGAATAATAAAAAGACAGATTGCTTTGTTGAATCTGGCCCAGCGCCAGAGTATCGATTACCTGGTTACGCTCATAGCTGTTAAACAATAATATCCTGGGAAGATTGTCCTGTCGGATGGACACACCGAGTTCAGACTTCAATTTGTTACCTGATATTTCTGATAGATGTGTATATGATCCGCGATAACCATAAATTTTACGGTTTTCCTGCTGTTGAATCTGGTCTCCGGTTAAAGTATCATTTTGCCAGAATGTAAAATTTGACCACAGATTAAATCGGTAGTCTGAGTAGTAAACCTGGTTATTCAGAAATGTGTTTTCAGAGAGTGTAGTGGTTATCTTGAAATTTAAATTGGTCCGCGAACTACTGCCACCCTCTGTTTCATCCAGAGCACCAAACCTGCTGATCCAATAATATTGATTAATCGCACGATCAGGAATCTGTCCCGACTGATCCCATTTTGTGCTGAAGGTTGAAGCAGATACCGATATTATATTATTGGCATCTATACGACCGGAATATTTAGCCAGCATGTTGACACGATTAAAGTTTTGCGGCAGATCAAAATAGGAATGAGTATAAAAAAATTCTCCCCCGATATACAGATTTTGGTCATTTTGCATATTGTGCAGTACATTAATCAACGCCATCGTGCGCCAGGTGTTAAAACTTCCGGCCTCCAGTTTTATAACATTTTCAGGAATGCTGTTTTTGGTCTTAAAATTTACATAGCCACTGGTATTAAAATCACCATGATCTGCATAATACGGCCCTTTGTTAAAATCTACCTTTTCTATAGTTTCGGGAATCAAAAAATGCAGATCGGCATATCCCTGTCCATGCGCATGGGAGACCATATTTACCGGAATACCGTCCACCGAAATTTCGAGATCAGTTCCATGATCATTGTCAAAGCCACGTAAATATATCTGTTCCGCTTTACCTCCGCCACCATGCTGCGCGATAAATAGCCCGGGTACTATACGTAATACTTCTTGTGAAGAGTTGATTGGCCGTAGCTGTACATCTATCTGATTGATCGATGTAAACGCTTCATCGGGATCGCGATTTGAAGTAACTGAAATTTCAGAGAGATTCAGAATAATCTGGTGTAGTTTGATATTCAGTTCAAGTATCTGATCAGGTTTGATATTAATTTTTTTAATAACCGTATTGAAGCCAATATAGGAAAATTGAATATGATAACCGCCCTCAGGAATATTTTCTATAATATATACTCCATGGTCATCGACAACTGTACCTAATCCCGTATTTAATATGGATACATTTGTATGGGAAATTGCTTTACCACTAAGCGAGTCTGTCACGGTTCCGGTGATGCTTCCCGTATGCGCCAGCAAAGCTACCGGCAGACATAGTACAACAACCAGAATCCGGATATAATTATTCATCCGTTTTCCTCCTTGAAAAAACTATTTTTTCTGATTAGATGGTGTTTACAGGAAATAATAGTTACAAATATATGATATGCTGTTATTGGTTATTAGTAATTGGTAATTAAAATCCTGTAAATCCTGTCTGTAAAATCTAACACATAGTAAGGTAGATTAGCAGGACCTGGGAGGTGGGGTATCGGGTTTAAGGATATATTGGAATAGAGTTTCATTTATAAACTGCCAATATGAAATATGATAATCAGGTTTTTTTATTCTGATACTATGGTTTTTTAGTGCAATATGATCAAAACATTTTATCTCTGAACTTACATGGGGATTATCTCTCTCATTATCTTCATCGTTGGAATCTTTAAGCAAAAGATCTATTAAATCACCATGATGATGTGTTGTGCTTGTATTTGCATGGGTGTAATGTGATTCTCCATGATGGTGATGAAGATCGAGAGTATGAGTTAATAAATGATGTATTTCATGAGTAACACCGGCAATTAATGAAGTTATTAAACTTACTGTATAGATAATGACTATTAATCCGGTTAGTGTCTTTTTAAATATTCCATGCAGAAATATCAATTTGCACGCTCAGTAATTGAAGAATAATATGAAATATAAAAGACAAAGATGTAATGGGCAAATGATTTGTTTCACAAATTCGGGAGACTAATCAATGGCATGTTTCAGTTTTTTAATCCAAGCCGTATTTTAAGCGACTTCATCGGGGAAGTATTTCTTTTTAAACCACAGCGATACAGTGACCAGACCAATCAAAACCGGAACTTCTACCAATGGTCCGATGACCGCGGCAAATGCCTCTCCGGAATTGATACCAAAGACCGCTACCGCTACAGCAATTGCCAGTTCAAAATTATTGCTGGCAGCAGTGAAAGATAATGTGGCCGTCTTGGCATAACCGGCACCGATTTTTCTGCTGATAAAAAAGGAAACAATAAACATAATGACAAAATAAAATATCAGAGGGATCGCAATACGTACCACATCAAATGGGATCTTAACAATATATTCACCTTTAAGTGAAAACATGACCATGATTGTAAACAGAAGGGCAATTAATGTGACCGGACTAATTCTGGGAATAAACTTTTGTTCATACCATACTTTGTCTTTGAGTTTCAGCATTACGTAGCGCGTAATCATACCGCCGATAAACGGGATGCCAAGATATATAAGAACACTCTCGGCGATCTGTCCTATGGTAATATCCACCGCAAATGATTGTAATCCTAACCATTCGGGTAGAGCGGTAATAAATACATAAGCATAGACAGGAAAAAACAATACCTGGAATATTGAGTTAAATGCGACTAATCCTGCAGCATATTCGGTATCCCCTTTGGCCAGCTCATTCCAGACTAGCACCATGGCAATGCAGCGGGCCAGCCCGATTAGTATTAATCCAGCCATATAATGCGGTAGATCATAAAGAAAGATAATTGCCAGAATAAACATTAATACGGGACCAATTATCCAATTCTGTACCAGGGACAGACCCAGGATTTTCACATTTTTAAAGACATCAGCAAGTTCTTCATATTGCACCTTGGCCAGGGGTGGATACATCATCAGAATCAAACCAATAGCAATTGGAATGTTGGTAGTACCAACCTGGAACTGATTCCAGAAATCTACAATACCAGGAAACATATAACCGGAAAAAACTCCGATAATCATTGCGGTAAAAATCCATAATGTCAGGAAACGATTGAGAAGTGATAATCTTTTAACAATTCCGGCCATAATAATTTTCCCTTATCAGGTATTGGCCCTAGTTATCCACTGAGTTAGCAATGTTTTACCCGGCAATTTACCACTACTGATAACTTTATTGTTTATAATCAAACCCGGTGTCATAAATATACCCAGATCCGCAAATTTGGTAATATCAGTCACCTTTTCAATCTGCGCCTGTAATTGCTGTTCGGCTACAATTTCACTGCACATTTCTTCGAGGCGATTGCAATTCATACAACCCGGCCCTATAACTTTAATATACAGCATGATTTCCCCAATTCTGTTACCTTTTATTATTGACACAGAGGAACACTGAGGTTCCACTAAGTTACACGGCGATTAATAATCTTATATATTTTTCTCCGTGATACTCTGTGTTTTCTCGGTGTGTCTCTGTGAAATTTTTATGCAATCCATCCATATACTAATCCACTTAGAGTTGCCATGATAACCACCAGGCCTACGAACACTATTGTTTTTTGTGTACCGATTACACTGCGGATAACCAACATATTCGGCAATGATATTGCCGGACCTGCTAATAATAATGCCAACGCCGGTCCTTTACCCATTCCACTATTGATCAATCCCTGTAAAATTGGAATTTCAGTTAGCGTGGCGAAATACATAAGGGCACCGACCACAGACGCTATTAAATTGGCACCTATGGAATTTCCACCAACCGGTCCGGATATCCATTCTGAAGGTATAATTCCCCCACGCCCGTTTGGTGATCCAAACATGAATCCGGCAATCATTACACCGGCTGCCAGCAACGGCATGATCTGTCTGGCAAACCCCCAGCTGGATTCAAACCATTCCTGTGGTTCTCCCCTATTCGATATTAAAAGAATGCTCAGGGAAATAATTGCTATTGTGAAAGATATATAGACCTGATCCGGAAAAATAATCGAAGATAAAATTACTGGAATAACCGCCAGAATAACATAAGTAACTCTTATTTTTAAAATGAATATCAGGGGGAAAACTAATAAAAAGCCAAATACCGATGTAATAATCCATTTCACCTGATATATTTTGTGCCAGATACCTGCTGAATCTTCCGGGGATGCCCAGGTGGCAAATATCAGGATGGCAACAAGTACAAAAAAATGAGATGCTGTTTGCCAAAGTGGTCTTTCTCCATCCTGTTCAGGCATGCTCAATTGTGCCTGTAATTTCTCTGATTCTTCACCGGAATATATTCTGCTCATAATCAGGCCAATAACAATCGCAAATACAACGGCACCCGCTATGCGTGCGATACCTATCTCCAAACCGAGAATACGCGCAGTCAGGATAATCGCCATTATATTTATTGCCGGTCCGGCATAAAGAAATGTAATCGCCGGACCCAGGCCGGCACCGCGTTTATAGATTCCGGCAAAAAGAGGTAATATTGTGCAGGAACATACGGCCAGAATTGATCCCGAGACCGATGCGACCAGATATTTCCTTGCCCTGACACCAAAATATTTTATCACTGCAGCCTGGCTGATGAATACAGCGATAACGCCGGCAATAAAGAAGGCCGGTATCAGGCAAAACAGGACATGCTCCCGGGTATACCATTTTAGTAATGCCAGGGATTCATATACTGCATTATCGAATCTTTCCTGGCCCAGCGGCATAAAATAGGCTATGAGAAACAGACCCGTTATCCATAAAAATGCTTTATATTCCTGTTTCAGGTTCATAAATTTATCTGAGATTTAAACGCCACAAATGATATTTCGATCGATCTCTTTTACCCGCTTTCGATCGTTTTTAATTATTGCATCATTTGGTAACCACAAAGAAAGAAGCGGCATCAGTCGGTAAACATATTCATTTCCACTACCATCAGTTAACCTGTAATTAACCCACCTGCCTTCTTTTTCATCAATGATAAATCCGCTTTCACGTAAAAGGGAAAGGTGTTTTGATACCGTAGAATTGGCTAGCTTTAAAATTTCCGTGATTTCACAAACACAGAGCGGTCGTACCTCAAGCATCTTTAATATCCGGATACGATTGGTATCAGATAGTGCCTGGAAAGTTTTTGCTAAGTTTCTCATAAGTAATAATCATTTCGTTATTTAGCGAAATATAGAGATGGGGAGAAAACAAATCAAGTTAAAAATATGAAAATTAATCTAGCCTGACTGAATCAAAGCGCAGCCGAGGCTGCAAACCAATGGTAATATCTACTTTGTTATCCTGTAAGGATCTTTATGCCCCTGGCAATAAGATTCCTACTGAATGACACTAAAATTTTGCTAATCGCCCCAGCGATCCGTTGGAAATAACAAAGTTTTTGGCTACAATAGCATAGTACAGATTGGAAACGCGAGATAATAATTTTATTTTAATCCGCTTAATCAGCGAAATCCGCGGGCTATTTTTTTATTCACAAAATTGATATATTCAGTAAAAATACATTCCCATGTGCACCTGGTAACGATTAGTAGTGTACATACCAGATGAGGAAGAAGTGCCCAGAATTAAGCTCGACATGCCCGATTCATATATTTTTTCGACAAAGATTTCCATCCGGATTTCTGATATCAATTACGGCAATCACCTGGCTAATGATGCCCTGCTCTCAATCATACACGAAGCAAGACTGCAATTTCTCAACAGCCTGGGTTATTCCGAACTTGATGTCGCAGGTGCCGGGACTATCATGGGTGACGTGGCAATTATTTATAAATCACAGGCCTATTATGGGGATACCCTGAAAATTGAAATTGCTGTTACCGGATTTTCACGCAAAAGCTGTGATTTTTTCTATCGCATCACTAAAGATGATGGTGAAATTGTCGCGCTGTGTAAAACCGGAATTGTTTTCTTTGACTACCATTTGAACAAATCGGTAAGTGTACCCGATGATTTTATAGCAAAGGTGAATAACTAATCTGTTACACGAAGAGTACGAAGCAGGCGCGAAGCCCACGAAGAAATATAATTCTAAGTTTAATGCAGATTGGCACGAATTATGCGTTTATTGATAGTAAAGGAATTTATACTTATATGCAATTCGACTTACTATCAAAAGAAGTTATTGGTTGCGCAATTGAGGTTCATATATATTTGGGGCCTGGTTTACTTGAATCGGCTTATGAAGTGTGTTTATCTTACGAACTAAATAAGATAGGCAAGAAAGTAGCCCGTCAAAAAGTGATATCAATTAATTACAAAAATCTTGTAATAAAGTGCGGTTATCGGTTAGATTTATTGGTAAATAACAAGCTGATTGTTGAGGTGAAATCAGTTGAAAATTTTAATGCCGTTCATATCGCGCAGTTATTAACATACATGCGCCTCAGTAAAATATCTATAGGTCTGCTGCTTAATTTTAACGAAGTAATTCTGAAAAATGGATTAAAAAGACTCATAATTGGAAAAAGTTGTTTTTAACCCTTCGTGGGCTTCGTGCCTTCTTCGCCGTCCTTCGTGTAACCAAAACTACTTCAACAACAGCACTTTCCGCACATCTGTTTGATTTTGGGCCCGTAAGACAACAAAATATGTACCGGATGCATGATTCTTTCCTTCCCAGGTAGTGCTATGCACACCGGTGGAGTGTCTTTTCTGCATAATAGTAGTTACTTGTCTGCCCAGGGAATCCCAAATTTCAATCGTTATCTCCTGAAGCCGGTCAGTCTGAAATTCTATGGTGACTTCGCTATTAAAGGGATTAGGATATAACCTGCTAAGACTGGTAGTAGTGGGTAAAAAATACAACGGACTGTTATTCCGTTGCAAAATTTTATTTTCGGGATCAATCAAAATTCTCGATACCCGGTCAGAATAATTGACTTTGACGATCTCATTCCTGGATTTTACCGGCAACACAAAAAGTGAATCGCTGTTCTCTCCGATTATCTTGATTTCCATTTGCATCTGATAAAGCGGTTCCGGCTGCATCTGATCAATATAAAGTGTTATTTCATCGTTATTCTGATCCCAGCAACCAAAGAGCTCCGGAATACCGCCAAAATTAAGCCACTGATCAAAGAAAATCTCCAGATTTCGTCCACTCTGATTCTGACATACCTGTATAAAATCATCTGTATCTACAATTGAATATTTATAAAGATCATAATACGATTTATTGATTTGGCGATATATATTATCACCCACTATATTCCTGAGCATATGCAGAACCCAGGCTCCTTTAAAATATACCGCCCGTCCAAACAGATATTCCGGCGGCGGATTCAGAATCGGATAGCCGACCGATCCATCCTGAAAAATATATCCGTTATATGCAGACATTTGTTGCTCAAAAGCCTCTCTGCCATATTCATTTTCTGTGAACAGGGCGTCAAAATAAGAAGCGAATCCTTCATTAAGCCAGATATGCTCAAATGATTTCGGTGTCAGGGCATCGCCCCACCACTGATGAGCCAGTTCATGCGCAATAACTCCTTCGTTATCTAGGATATTATCACGCATCGTGGTTGCCGTTTGATTTTCCATTGCGGCCGCTTCCCTAAAGGGCACGGCACACATCGCATATTTTTCATTAATAAACGGATAAATTCCTATGTACAAATTAAAAAAGTCAAGTATACGATGCGAAGATGCCAATCCTCTTTCAGCCGGAATGCGGTCGGCGAAATATACATAGTACTGAAGTGGCATTGTTATTTCCTGCCAGGAGTAGGTTTGATCTACCAGCAAATAAGGTGATGCTGCCAGTGAGATCAAATAAGTCGCTATCGGATAAGTTTCCCGCCATTTTATATTTTTAATCCCGTCTCCGGCTATCATTTCTTCGACGATCACGCCATTGCTCAGGGAAATATATTTTTGTGGTATTTTTAAGATTAACTCAAAAAGTGCTTTATCTGACGGATCATCCTTACATGGAATCCAGTATTTTGCATCATATGGTTCATTATGCGAGTAAACGACTGTATCTCCATAGCTATTTGTTCGAAAATATAGTCCCTTACCCGGATGGCCATGATAAAACACCTCAATTGCAGCGGAATCACCTGCCGGAATTTTGTCATATAACTGAATTAATAATTGATCTGAATATTGTTCGAATAGTACCGTTTTGCCGTCAATATGAACAGAATCTGTCATCAAACCTGAAAAGTCCAGATAAATATTGTCACTTAAGTCTGCCAGTGCCTCGAGGACAATCCTGTTGCTTGCCTCGATATATCCGGAAGACGGAAATATTTGTATATCCAGATGATACTCAAGGACGTCAAATAAATCCGAGCCCGTTGATTTTTTATTATTCCCGCTGAAAACTTTTGCAGAATTAATGTGATGATAGGTTTCCTGGGAGAGCAGATCGTTGCTGATAAATAGGATTATCAGAATCAGATATGTTCGTACCCAAGCACACCCCGGGAACGAAAATAGTAAATGAAAAGTTCTTATTATTGATTTCATATTAATGAAATATTGGTATTGTCGATAATTATTAGTTAAATATGTAACTATAATATAAAATTATTAAAATAAATTCACTTTATTTCAAAAAAAAGTTTATTTTACGATAATACAAAAAAAAGTCCTAAATGTTTAGCAAAGCAGGAGGAACTATGGCAGATAATGGTGATGGTTTTTTTAAGGCATTTGTACTTGGTGGAATAATTGGTGGTGTTCTCGGTGTGTTATTCGCTCCCAAAAGTGGGCGTGAAACGCGGGAAGAACTATCTGAGGAGTCAGAGAAATTACTCAACCAGGTTAAATCT
>CAYULK010000082.1:0-11098 GCA_964445625.1 uncultured Calditrichota bacterium | reverse complement strand
TATTAAATTTTTGTAATTTTATAAAAAAGAATCTGTTAATTGGGCAAATAATGATCTAATAAGGAGAAGTTATGAATCAGTATAAGATTTGGTATGTTGCATCTGAGGTTTCTCCTTTTGCCAAAACCGGGGGGCTGGGCGATGTAACCGGCGCATTCCCCAAAAACTTAAAAGCAAAAAATCATGAAATACGAATAATAATGCCCAAATATAAAACGATTAATGAGCGTAAATATATTCTAAGAGAAGTTATTCGTTTAAAAGATATTCCGGTTACAATAAATGGTGAAACAAAGACCATTAATGTGAAATCCGCGTTTTTACCGGATAGTAAGGTTCAAATTTATTTTGTGGAAATCCCGGAATTCTTTGATCGCAAGGGCTTATATACAGACCATAACACCGGAAAGGACTTTGCTGATAATGCACAAAGATATGCCTATTTCTGTAAAGGCGCACTGGAAACCTTAAAAATTCTTTCGTGGCGACCTGATATTATTCATTGTAATGACTGGCAAACTGCGCTCGTACCAATTTATTTAAATTCAATATACAAGGATGATGAATTCCTCCAGGGTATAAAGACCGTTTTTACGTCACATAATTTTGCGTATCAGGGTATCTTTGACAAATCGACACTAAAAAGGATCGATGTTGATTTGCTTAACGGAGAGAACAACGACAAGCTTCTCCACAATGATCAGCTAAATCTTATAAAAGGGGCCATAAATTATTCTGACTGGATAACAACGGTGTCTAAATCCTATGCCGAAGAGATAAGTACCAACAAGAAATTCGGATATGGTCTTGAATCATTATTGCAGGACAAAAAAGATCATTTCTCTGGAGTAATTAACGGTGTAGACTATGGCGTCTGGTCACCTGATGTGGATAGATATCTTCCCTTTAAATACTCGGGCGAGAATATTCAGGGAAAAGAACAAAACAAGCAGGCTTTACTGACTAGAGTAAATTTACCATATAAGGAAAATGTACCTGTTTTGGGGATGATCTCCCGTGTTGTTGAACAGAAGGGCTATAAATTATTGTTGGATGTGTTGGATAGTATGATCGATCAGGAGTTCCAGCTTGTAATTCTTGGTACCGGTGATAAAGAGCTTGAAAAAGGTTTAAATAAGTATGAAAAAAAATATCCTCAAAAAATCAGCATTAATACGGCTTTTGACGAGACTTTGGCACATATGATTGAAGCCGGTAGCGATATGTTTTTAATGCCGTCAGCATTTGAACCGTGTGGTATGAATCAGTTATATAGCCTGAAATACGGGACGCTGCCCGTAGTTTTTAAAACAGGTGGATTGGCAGATACTATCACCGAGATTGATTTGGAGGAAAATTCAGGAAATGGAATAGTTTTTGAAAAATTTTCCACAAAGGAATTTATCAAAGCGGTCAAACGCGGATTGCGCTATTATAAGAAAAAAGAAATATGGTCTGCACTGCGGCTAAGAATTATGAATGATGATTTTTCATGGGAAAAACCAACCGATGAATATCTTGAAATTTACGATACGATTCTCAGCAAATAGGTTATATACTCAAGAAATTAACCCTTCTTAAACCCCTTGTGATCTTAGGCGAATATACTGGTACCGCTGAACAAAATATTAGATGCGGAGTTTAAGACTCATAATCAAACAGTCACATACAAATGAAAAAAGCAGCAGTATTTATAGATCGTGATGGTACGATCAATGAGGAAATGGGTTATATCAATCACCGCGACAGGTTTATAATATTTCCATTTGTGGCAGAAAGTATAAAGATATTTAATTCCCTGGATTTCCGTGTGATTGTGGTTACAAATCAATCAGGTATTGCACGCGGATATTTTGATGAATCATTGGTCGTCGGGTTGCATGACAGATTAATCAATGAGATGAAGGAACAAAACGCAATTATTGATGCGATTTATTATTGTCCCCATCATCCAGATGTGGGAACAGGTAAATATCATCTTGATTGTAATTGCAGAAAACCACGATCGGGGATGATCGAAGCCGCTGTTAAAGAACATGAAATTGATCTTCATGAATCATATATGATAGGTGACAGGTATAAAGACATACTTTTTGCGAAAAGACTAAATATTAAAAGCGCATTTGTCCTCACGGGATATGGAAAGGGTGAATATGAGTATCAGCGCGATAGCTGGGAATACCTACCAGATCTTATCGGCGAAAATCTTCTCGCGGTTGCAAGAATGATAAAAAACCAAACAAATCAGAATAATGGGGAACCTCCTCGCTAAATTGACATAAAATCAAGAAATAATTAAATTTATGGTTCTATAAAATTCAGGATATCATGAAAAGGAAATACTCACTTGTTTTATTAATGCTCATGCTAATCTTAACTGCTTGTCAGGATCCGAGCCCCTTCAAGGATGAAGGTAAAGATATACTCGAAGCCTACGGTGAGATAAAGAGCGACACACTATATGCTCTGTCAGATACATTTCTTGTAAGCGGAAAGGTAAATACCGGAGGCAGTGTTAAATTATTGCTGGGTTCATATCAAGGTTTTGAAGCCAGATTTCTTGTAAAATTTGATTTTCTTCCCCCAGATTCTGTAATTATGGATGAACTACATTTAACAATATCATCTGCGGCAGATTTTGGCGACGGGACAGGATTTTTGGAGGGTATGGTATACTTGGTTACAGAATCATGGATGGGGTCAGTCAACTCTGATCCTGGCTGGGATTACAGATCAAATATAGATTATTCTCCGGAAACTTCCGCTACGTTTTCCATTGGAGATCCGGATACAACCTTATACACCGATTATTCCATTGAACTTCCTGTAAAACTGGTGGAAATTTGGCAGGATACAACCGGTGACAATCAGAATCACGGTATATTGGTAGATTTTACATCTGCCGGATTTATCAGGGAATTCTCTTCCCGCGAAGGTTTTTTCAGTTCCAGGATTCCCCGCATGGTATTTGTATATCATGAAGCAGGCAAAGATTCAAGCATCAGTGACACGCTTGTCGCCACGCTGGATGCCTCTTTAATTGATTTTACCGGAAAATTTGATGAGGATAAAATATATGTTTCTTCGGGCTATACGACCAGAGCCTTTTTTGAATTTGATTTTGACTCTATCCCTAAAAATGCAAATATTTCTTCGGTTAATTTCTTTTATGATAAAGATTCACTCAATTCGATAATAAACGAAAATCGCGCCCATAATATTAACATGCGTAATGTCACTACAGATTTTAGCACACTGCCGGGATATGAGATAGACTCCACATTTCTGTATAGTACGAGGCACAATATTTTTCTTTCAGAAGAATATAGTTCAGGGTTAAGTTTAGATGATAACCTGAGAGCAGATGCCGGACAATATTTTGTGCAGGATTTCATTAATGAGTTTGTTCAACACGGCTCATTTTTCCTGCAATATACAAATGAGGGTACAGATATTTCGGTATATGCCATAAAAGGTGTGGATTATCCGGAGAAAGCCATGCGCCCAAGATTGATAATCGAGTATTTTTTGAATCCGGCCGGAAGGTTATGATATGAGAAAGAAATTAGTAACAATTGTATTTATCTTACTGGTTGGAATTACCAGTACCTTTGCCCATTCATCTATCTTTGGTTTTGGACCAAATTTGCTGGGATCATATCAATATCCATACTCAACCGCGGCACTGGGGCGTGGTGGTTTTAGCATGGCAATTGTTGATTCTGTAAGCCTTAATCAAGCAAATTTTGCTACCTGGTCAAAGTTGTCCCTGAGCACTTTTACACTGAACATGGAATATCAGGGCTTAAATATTGCCTCTGACAATGATAGAAATATATTTCTTACCGAAGCCAATTTCCGGGGTGGATTTATCGCCTGGCCATTAATTAAAAGAAAATTAACTCTGGGCCTGGGCTTGATTCCATATATTGTTGGTAATATGGGTGTGCAGCTGGATAATGTCGGCATTGGAGCTCCGGCAATCCAGTCCGTTGAATCGAGCGGAACCATTAGTGAGGCGAAAATAGTATTCGCGTATCAATTAACTAAAAATTTTTCATTTAGTATAACACCCATTTTTACCTTTGGCAATATCAAAGACCAGATTAATATCAGATATGATAATATTGCATATGGCGATATAAATATTGAAAACAAGTATCAGGCATATGGTGTCGGCGGTGAAATTGGTACATATTATGAGCTTGGCAGCTGGCTTGCAGCAGGGGCCAGATTCAAGCTTCCTGCGCGATTAACAATATATTCCACACAAAAAGCACAAACAATTGAAAAAACAGTTGAAGGATACAAAGATTTAAAGTTACCTTTAGATATTACTGCTGGTATGGCAATAAAATTTAGTCACCGTTTTCTGATAGGCATCGATGCTGATTATCAGGACTGGGAAAGAGGATATGAGATTGACGGACGTCGTATATCAAACATGAATAACAGCATACGGGTTGGTGCCGGTTTTGAACGAGGGCCCTCGAGAGACCGGTATGCATCATATTTTCAAAAAATTAATCTCAGGGGTGGTGCTTTTTACGGTCAGCTAAATGCCACATCAAACGGTAATCTGATTCACGAATACGGCATTTCTCTTGGATTGGGGCTCCCGATTATGTTTAACCGGAACCGGATAGATATCTCAGCAGAGGCCGGACGTAGGGGCGATAAAAGTCTTAATTTTATAGAAGAAATGTTTTTTAGGCTTAATTTTTCAGTTTCTACTAACGAATTGTGGTTTGTTCAACAAGATCGCTAGGCAAGAAATTATCTAGGAGGTTAAGGATCATGAAAACAGAAAAATGGTTAATGCAATTACTTGCCATATTCTTTTTGGCACAATTGGGACTGGTTCAGGCCCAAATTGATGATGATGAATTCCCGGGGGAATCAGAAGAAGTGCAGTGTATACCGGAAAGTCTGGTTACACCATATGATGCATTTTATAATCCCGAAACACCCACAAATGAAATAAAAAAATGGTATAGCTTTGGTAGTGAATATTATAAAAACAAAAACTATGAATCAGCATTACCTTATTTATGGAAAGTATTCATAAATGATACCGGGAAATATGGTCGGCTGGCCATAAAGAAAGTTGCATTTTCATATTTTACCCTTCAGGTTGTAGACAGTACTCTGATTGCATGTTATAAAGGATTGGACAGATATCCCGATCATGCTAATCTTCATTATTATGCCGGATATCTTCAGGATAATCTGGGAAAATTCAGATGTGCGATTCCACATTATGAAAAACTTGTTGAGGGAAAACCGGATGAAACAAGTTATCTGGAAAAATTAGCATTTTTGTATTATAAAGATGAGAATGAAAAAGCTGCTGAGATCCAAAAACGTCTTGTTGATTTGGATCCCAAAAACAATGATTTCCAGAAAACCTATATTCTGTATATTGAACATTTTTACGGAGATGCCCTGGAAGCACTCAGGCAAGCATATAAAAATGATCCGGAAAATATAGACATGGCTTTGTCATACGGTAAAACTTCATTCAATCAGGGAGAATACCGGGAATCAATAGATCCCCTGTCTGCAGTTATGATAAATGATCCGGATAATGTCGAAGCTCATAAATACCGTGCCATGAGCCTGGAATGTCTTGGACAGTACAATGCAGCGATTGCGGATTATAAGAAAATTCTCGCAATAGAACCAGATAATGTAGAAATTATGTGTGCCATAGCTTCAGATTACAAAGATATGAATCAGTTTTCAAAAAGTATGTATTGGACGGGAAAAGCACTCAAGGCTAAACCTGGAAATGGGCTAGCCTACATTACACGTGCTGAAATATATGAAGCAAGTGTTGCTGATTGTCAGGACAAAGAAAATCGTGGTCGTAAGTATGACGATGGCCTGGTTTATCAAAAAGCATATGATTCGTACGCAAAGGCGGCAAAGGATCCGGCATATAAATCAGATGCAAGAAAACGTATGAATAGCCTAAAGGGAGTGCTGCCCACAGAGGAAGAAAAATTTATGAATCAGAACCGGAAAACATTAAAATTAAAGTGTTATACCAGCTGGATTAAATAGTTTGAAGATAGCATTAGGTTCTGACCATATTGGATATCAGCTTAAGAATACGATAAAAATATTCCTTGAAAACAAAGGACTTTCCTTTACAGATTTCGGCACTTTTAAGATTAATGAGGGGAATTATCCGGAGTATGCATATAAGGTGGGATCTGCCCTTTTCAAGGATGATTTTGATCGCGGTCTGCTCATAGGTAGTACCGGAATTGGCATGTGTATCACCGCCAATAAGATCAAAAATGTTCGTGCCGTCGTAGCTTCCGATATAACTCTTGCCCAAAATAGCCGCCGGTATAATGATACCAATGTGCTTTGTTTAGGAAGCATAGATCTTCCCGAGGGAAAAGCCCTGGATATTATTGAAGCATGGTTTAACACATCTTTTGAGGGCGGAAAACATCAGAAGCGTATGAATTTAATTTCCCGATTAACCGGTTTATAAAGAGGTCAATCATGTTGGATGCGATTAAATCTGCGGATAAAGAAGTATATGATGCAATTATCGGTGAAGTTGATCGCCAGAACAACAAATTGGAATTAATAGCATCTGAAAATTTTGTCAGTTTACCGGTATTACAAGCTGCCGGTTCTGTTTTGACAAATAAATATGCGGAAGGTTACCCCGGAAAAAGATATTATGGCGGATGTGAATTTGTCGATATTGCTGAGGATTTGGCACGCAACCGGGTAAAGCAACTATTTAATTGTGAATATGCAAACGTGCAACCGCACTCCGGTAGCCAGGCCAACATGGCAGTATATTTCACATATCTTAAACCCGGCGCAACAATCCTGGGAATGAATCTGGCGCATGGGGGCCATTTAACCCATGGATCACCGGTAAATTTTTCGGGTAAAATGTATAATGTAGTTTCTTACGGGGTGGATAAAAACAGCAAGCGAATTAATATGACCGAGGTTGCGCAATTGGCCAGGAAACATAAGCCGGAAATGATTGTGGTCGGTGCCAGCGCTTACTCCCGTTTTTATGAATTTGATAAATTTCGCGAAATTGCTGATGAAACAAACAGTATACTCTTTGCCGATGTCGCTCATCCAGCCGGCCTGATTGTTGCCGGACTACACCCTTCTCCCGTACCATATTGTGATATAGTTACATCTACGACACATAAAACTCTGCGTGGACCACGGGGAGGAATTGTAATTATAGGTAAAGATACTGAGAATAAAATGGGTCTGGTTGCACCCAAGTCAGGTCGTGTTAAAATGATGTCTGAAATTATAGATAGTAATGTGATGCCGGGTATTCAGGGAGGACCATTAATGCATGTCATTGCCGCCAAAGCTGTGGCTTTTGGCGAAGCATTGAAACCGGAATTTAAACTTTATGCCCGGCAAATAATTAATAATGCACAAGAATTAAGTATCGAATTAATCAATCTTGGATATGATATTGTTTCTGGCGGTACCGATAATCATGTTTTTCTTGTAGATCTGACCGAAAAGGGTCTTACCGGACGTATGGCAGAAGATGCCTTGCATGCAGCAGGTATGACTGTAAACAAAAACATGGTACCGTTTGATACCCGTAGCCCGTTTGTAACAAGTGGTATTCGCCTGGGGACTGCGGCCCTGACGACAAAGGGTATGGAAGAAAATGAAATGAAACAAATTGCCACGATGATTGATCGTGTTTTGAAGAATCCTGAGAAGGAAAAAATTATAAGTAATATTTTAAACGAAGTTATAGAACTCAGTAGTCAATTCCCACTTTACAATTTTGAATGATGGCAGAAAAGCAAGACAGAGAAAGAGAAATGCCCTTCCTGGATCATCTGGAAGAACTTAGATGGCGATTGCTGAAATCAATAATTTCAGTTTTTGTTATGATGGTTATTTGTTTTTTCTTCTCTGATTATATACTTGAGATATTGTTATTTCCGGGAAAACAGATTGAACCACCGGTTCCTTTGCAGGTACTCAAAGTCCAGACCGTTTTTATTATTAAACTGGAGATTGCGCTTGTTGCCGGTATAATTTTTAGTCTTCCGGTTATATTTTATCAATTATGGCAATTTTTAATGCCGGGATTACTGTCAGGCGAACGAAAACTGATTCCGGTAATCGTGTTTTTTTCAGTTTTGTGTTTTCTGGCGGGCGGTGCTTTTGCCTATTTTATTATCATCCCTTATGCTTTGCAATTCTTCCTGAGTCTTGCTCCTATTGATATTCAGAACAATATTGCGCTGGATTTTTATATTGGGTTTTTATTAAGGCTCATTTTTGTTTTTGGGATTGTATTTGAATTGCCAATGCTCAGTTTGGTTCTGTCAAAAATTGGCCTGATAACACCTGAGTTTATGAGAAAATATCGCAAGTACGCTATTGTTGGCGCATTTATTCTTGGCGCACTTTTAACTCCCCCTGATCCAACCACGCAGGTATTACTTGCCTTGCCCATTGTTGTTCTATATGAGGTAAGTATTTATATCGCCAAAATCTTTGGGACAAAACGGGTTACCTAAACAAATTGACTTGATTCACTGCCTAGCGATCGATAAATTAATTATCTTTAATTACTTATACCCGGAAAGATAATTAATCTCACATATGCATCCGCTCATACGCGATATAAAAAAATCCCTGAATTCAGAGTTCGAACAGTATAAAGAAAATTTTTCTTTAATTATGAAATCCAATATAGCATTAGTTGATAATATTGCTAAATATATTATTCGCCACAAGGGTAAGGGGTTAAGACCTCTGCTCGTAATTTTGAGTTCAAAGCTGGCCGGAAATCCTAATAATAATACCTATATCGTAGCCGCACTAATTGAAATCTTACATACGGCCACCCTGGTTCATGATGATGTTGTGGATAATTCGAATATCAGAAGAAAATTTCCGGCAATAAATGCAATCTGGAAAAATAAAATAAGCGTGTTAATGGGTGATTACCTTCTGGCCAAATCTCTGATAAGCGCCACCAGGACCGGAAGCATGGAAATAATGAATCTTCTAGCGGAAACATCAAAGCGTTTGAGCCAGGGGGAGCTTTTTCAAATAGAAAAAAGCAGAAAACTTGATATAACAGAAGAAGAATATTTTAGATTAATTTCCGATAAAACAGCAGCGCTGATCAGTGCCTGTACAGAATTAGGCGCTATTACAGTAAATACATCTGAAGAAAAACAAAACGCATTAAAATTATACGGTGAAAATCTGGGAATTGCCTTTCAGATAAAAGATGATATTCTTGATTATGAGGGGAAACAGAAAATATTAGGAAAACCTGTCGGCGCCGATATTAAAGAAAAAAAAATCACACTTCCTTTAATACTTGCTATGAAAAATGCACAGACAAAAGAGAAAAAAAAGATCATAAAAATTCTGAAACGTGGTGCCAAGGGCAAAGAAATACAGAGAATAATCGCATTTAGTACAGAAAACGCAGGTCTTTCTAGTGCCAAAGAAGCAATGGGATCATATGCAAACAAAGCAAAGACAAATCTTGATATTTTTCCAGATTCGGCCAACAAAGAAAATGCATTTAAATTTGTAGATTATGTCATTGGCCGCAATAAATGAAAATATTAATCATCCGCCTGAGTTCAATCGGTGATATATTATTAACCACAGCTATTATAAGATAGACTCGTCAGACTTTTCCCGAGGCAGAATTAGATTTTGTAGTAAAAAAGAAATTTTCAGAGCTCATTCGCTATAATCCTAATATTGACAATTTATATGAATACGATGATAGCAAAAATATAAGCTTATCGGAATTTGTGAAGTTATTTAGTGGCCGGTCCTATGATTATATTTTCGATCTGCATAATAATTTCAGAAGTATATATTTAAGGCAAAAAATTTCCGCCAACAAAAAATTTCATATCCGAAAAGATAAACCGGCTCAAATTGCATTGGTTAAGTTTAAATGGCGGCGATATGTTCAGTTAAAATCCATACCAGAAAGATATCTGGATGTCGGTATACCAGCTGGAATACCGGATGACGGGAAAGGATTGGAGATTTTTTGGAGAGAGAAAATTGAAACCCGGGTAATCGGGAATTTTAAAAAAATGAAAATTGATATGATGCGTCCGGCAATTGGTATTACACCCGGAGCCGGTTATTTTACAAAACAGTGGCCAATTGAATATTTTGCACGTCTTATCGGTCTTATTAATACAGGCGGAAGCTGTAATATATTTATTATTGGTGGAGACAACGAAAGCGAACTGGGAAAACAATTAATCCAATTCCCGAATGTCTATAATTTTACCGGAATTTTTAATATATTAGAGTCTGGAGTCGCAGTTTCAAAATTAAAATGCCTGATCTCTAATGACAGTGGTATGATGCATATGGCTGCCGCAGTTCATACGCCGGTTATTGCCATCTTTGGTTCTTCGGTTAAAGAATTTGGTTTTTATCCTTATCGTGCACATGGCTTTGTTGTAGAAAATAAAGACGCGAAATGTCGCCCTTGCTCCCATGTTGGAAAAAAAACATGTCCGAAGGGGCATTTTATGTGCATGCGCGATATACAACCAGAAGAAGTATATAAAAAATTGGTGGAATTAATCTGAATAATGGTAATTTTAATATACAAATTTATAATAAATCCCCTGATCATAATAATTGCCAATATTGTAGCGATATTTCGCCCTAAAGTCCGACGTGGATTATATCACAGACGCAAAGTTTTAAATAATGTGGATAAATGGGTTAGAGAAAATTCCGGTGATACAAAAAGAGTTGTATTTCATACAGCATCTCTGGGTGAATTTGAACATATCAAACCCCTGATTTCGGAAATAAAACAGAGATATAATACACAAAACATTGTTTCCTTTTTTTCAGATTCGGGTTATGATAATGCGTATTTAAATCCGGGAATGGATTTACGCACCTACGTACCAACAGAATCTTTTAGAAGCTGGGGGGTGTTCTATGAAAAAATTAAACCATCTCTGCTGGTTATTGCTAAACATGATGTATGGCCTGCGCAGGTTTGGGCTGCTGAAAAGCAAAACATTCCAACCTACCTGATTAATGCTTCGTTATC
>CAYULK010000081.1:0-11117 GCA_964445625.1 uncultured Calditrichota bacterium | reverse complement strand
AACAGTCAAGGGAAATAATTTATGAATCCGCAGTGCGGCATGTGGATATCTACAAAATAATACCATGTTAACACTAAGTTCAACCGAAATCAGAATTGTTAAAGCCTGGGCGGAAAAAGCCGAAACAAGTCCGTTCCCACAAGAAATAACTGTGGTGAATCGCCTGAAGAAAAATCCGTCAAACAGAAGTATGATGTTTAGTGTCAAAGATTTAAATATCATCTGTCATTGGGCGGAGCAGGACACTAAAGGTCGTTATGGTGGTGAGCAATATTTACTGGAACTGGAAGCGGAATTACTCAGGAAAATTGAATCGTATTTAAATGCCGATTAGTGAAAATCAAAAAGATAATATAGAGCAGATTACACGCAAGAGTGAACATCTCTATCATCTGATAAATGAACGCCTGCAGCATCATAAACACACGGTGCATAAATATGCTGACTTGCCATCTCGCGACGCTGCTGTTTTGCTACCCATATTTTTTAAAGATGATCACGCACATCTTCTGTTTACCAAACGTACGGAAAAGGTCGAACATCACAAAGGGCAAATTTCTTTCCCGGGTGGCGTAAAAGATGCGGAAGACGGTACATTGCTGGATACCGCATTGCGCGAAGCATGGGAGGAGATGGGTATTAAACCTGAAGATGTCACAATTCTCGGAAAAAGTGATACATTCCTGACCAATACCAATTTTCTGGTAACCCCATATATCGGGTACTATTCCTATCCTTATGAATATGTGGTAAATGAAGATGAGATAGCCAAAGTGATTGAGGTTCCACTAAGTCATTTACTTGATCCGGCTATTTTTAAAACGAAAATCCGGGAACGGGATGGTTATATCTGGAATGTTCATTTCTATCATTATCAGGATGAACAAATCTGGGGTGTTACCGGATTCCTGTTGAGTAATTTTCTGGATATTGTGTTTGGCACGGACCGGATAAAATCCAACTTATTATAATAAGTTATGTTTACAGTCATCCTATCCCGGAACAGGATCCTTTGGAATAGGATCTTCCCGGATTATTAAGTATCAATCGGCATAAAGATTCTTTCAGAATGACAGACAGGTGTTTTGATTAAATATTTAATTGTAAAAATCTTATGTATAAGATAAAATCTGATGAAACCTATATGCGCCGGGCGTTACAACTGGCAAGCAAGGGATCCGGCCAGGTCAGCCCTAATCCCATGGTGGGTGCTGTCATTGTCAAAAATGGTGAGATTATCGGAGAAGGATATCATCAGAAATTTGGCCGGGTACATGCAGAAGTCAATGCCATTGAGTCCACAAATGAACCCGTCCGGGGAGCCACGCTTTACTGCACCCTTGAACCCTGTTGTCATATTGATAAAAAAACGCCGCCATGCGCACAACGTATTGTAAAAGAAGGTATTGTACGGGTTGTAATTGCCGGTCAGGATCCCAATCCAAAGGTAAACGGTATGGGAATTGCACTAATGAAAAAGGCCGGAATTGCAGTTACTTCCGGGATTATGAATGAGGAAAACAGAGAGCTCAATCGTTTCTTTTTTAAATATATGATAACCGGATTACCATATATTACTGTAAAAATTGCGCAGACCCTGGATGGCAAAATCGCATTAATAAAAAATGAACAGACCTGGATTACAAATCAGAAGTCGCAAAAACTGGTCCATCGCTGGCGTGACCGGTATGATGCCGTTCTGGTGGGTGCTAACACAATCCGGATCGATGATCCGGAACTAACCGTACGAAAAATACGGGGCCGGAATCCGAAAAGAATAATCCTGTCCGGTTCGTTAACCTTCGAGAAACCGGCAAAGGTTTTTACAGACAAATATGCATCGAACACTACAATTTTGACAACTGTCAGTGATAAAACCCAAATATATAATAAATGGAGCAGCAGCGGCGTAAATATTTTTCAGATTGCTGCGTCAGGAAATGTGATAAACAGTATTGTCAGGAAACTTGGCGATTTGGAGATTGCTTCTGTTCTGGTTGAAGGCGGGCGACAGGTATTTTCACAGTTTATCGCTTCGGGTCTGACCGATGAAATTCAGATATTTATTGCTCCTAAAGTGTTTGGCCGGGGTATTACCGCTTTTGTCAACGGCTCAGACTTGATACTGGAGAAGTATTATCTTTATAAAACCACCCGCCTGGATTCGGATATACTATTGACTTTTCGTAAAAAGGGAGACTAAAGGGTTGTATATAGGTGAATTAACCTGAATTATTCATCAAATTCAGGGAAAATGTCAACCTGAACTTGTATTAAAATCTGTTAATTAAAGAAACTTTTGTATGCTTTGAGCGATAAAGCTTATTAAATTCAGGAAATGTTTACAGGAATAATTGAAGAACCCGGAATCATCAAAAATGAAACATCTATTCCGGGCGGAAAAAGGATTACTATTACGGCAAACAAAGTGCTGGATGATCTGGCAGTTGATCACTCGGTGGCTGTGGATGGCGTATGCCTCACTGTTGTTGATCTGAATCACGAAGGATTTTCCGTAGAAGCCGTTGGTGAAACATTAACTAAATCTACCATTGGTAGTCTTTCTGTTGGCACACAGGTTAATCTGGAACGGGCGATGCGCCTGAGCGACCGGCTTGGAGGACATCTTGTGCAGGGACATGTCAATGATGTGGCACCTGTCACATATATCGAAAGACGCGGCGATAATTGGTATATCGAAGTGAAAATTGCTGATAATCTTAAGTCATATGTCATCGATGAAGGCAGTATTGCCTTAAATGGAATCAGTCTTACAATCGCCCGACTCCAGAGTACAAATGTCGGAATATCGGTGATTCCACACACGTATAATAATACAAATATAAAGCACTGGCATGTTGGTCAAAAGGTCAATGTTGAAACTGACTTTCTGGCGAAATATGTCGAAAAAATATTAAATCCAAAATCCGGCCGGATGAGTGAAGAATGGCTTAAAAAACTGGGATATTGATTGATACATGAGTGAATTTAATAAAATAGATGAAGCAATCGGGGATATAAAAGTAGGAAAGAGTGTCATTGTAGTTGATGATGAAGACCGGGAAAATGAAGGTGATATCATCATCGCCGCAGAAAAAGTAACACCGGATGATATAAACTTTCTGGCAAAACATGCCCGTGGCATGATCTGTGTTGCTATCACCTCAGAAAAAGCAAAGGCGCTTAACCTGGATCTGATGGTTGATGAAAATACTGCTCTGCACAGGACACCATTTACAATTACGGTAGATGCAAAGTATGGTACAAGTACCGGCATATCCGCATATGATCGTTCGACAACAATCCATACGATCATCGATCCAAAAACCCATCCGGCAGACCTGGCGCGACCGGGACATATTTTTCCATTGGTTGCCAAAGATGGTGGAGTTTTACGTCGGGCAGGTCATACTGAAGCAGCGATGGATCTGGCCAATCTCGCCGGTCTTACACCGGCCGGAGTGTTATGTGAGGTCATGGATGATGATGGTCAGATGGCGCGGATACCAAAACTAAAAAAAATGGCGAAAAAGTATGATCTTAAAATTATCACTATTGCCGATCTGATAGAATATCGCCGGATTCGCGAAAAGTTGGTTCGCCGGCGCGCAGTGGTTGATATGCCGACAAAATTTGGTGAATTTAAACTATACCTGTATCAGAATATCCTTGATGATAAAGAAAACCATGTTGCGATCGTGAAGGGCAATGTGTCAGATGGCGAGCCGGTTCTGGTTCGGGTGCACTCGGAATGCCTGACCGGTGATGTGTTTGGCTCCAGAAGATGTGATTGTGGTGATCAACTGGAAACCGCTCTTAACAGAATTGAGCAGGAATCCCGGGGAGTCGTTCTTTATATGCGCCAGGAGGGAAGAGGAATTGGCCTGGTAAATAAGATATTAGCTTATGCGTTTCAGGAAGACGGTAAGGACACCGTTGAAGCAAATGAAGCGCTCGGTTTTAAAGCCGATCTGCGTGATTATGGGATCGGCGCCCAGATATTAAAAGATCTTGGGCTGGTAAAGATCTATTTGATGACAAATAATCCCAAAAAAATAGTAGGTCTGGATGGTTATGGGCTGGAAATAGTAAAACGAGTACCGGTTGAAATACAACCGAATTCAAAAAATGAAAAATATCTTAAGACCAAACGGGATAAATTGGGTCATATGATATTATCCGGAAAATAAAGGAGGCTGTGATGTCTAAGATTCTTGAAGGATATTTATCCGCAAAAGGTAAAAAAGTTGCTTTGGTTGTCAGCAGGTTTAATGAGCTGATATCAACTAAATTGCGGGAAGGCGCTATGGATTGTCTGATACGCCATGATGCCGAAGAAAAAAACATAACAACAATTTGGGTCCCCGGTTCTTTTGAGATACCTTTAGTTGCTCAGAAGGTGGCAAAATCCGGTAAATATGATGCAGTGGTTTGCCTGGGAGCTGTTATTCGTGGGGGAACGCCTCATTTTGATTATGTTGCCGGAGAAGTTGCTAAAGGTGTCGCACAGGTAGCTCTGAGTTCCCAGATGCCGGTTATTTTTGGCGTGATCACGGCGGATTCGATTGAACAAGCCATTGAACGTGCCGGAACCAAATCCGGTAACAAAGGATGGGATGCGGCATTAAGTGCCATCGAGATGGCCGATCTGATGACAAAACTTTAACGCTTGATATGTTGAAAAAAATATTCATATTTATAATCGCAGGAGTGAGCGTTATTTCCGCACAGGGTCTGTCCGATTGGGAAGTAATCACATACATGAACGATATCTCGGCGATTGCCGAAACTGAAACAGGTTTGTGGGTAGGTACGTCCGGTGGAATCTATCGTTTCGATCTTCAGGATAGTACAACAAGGAAATACAATAATCTTGACGGCCTGGCCTCACTTCAGATAACCAGTCTGGTAAAGGATAAGCGTAATAACCTCATTGCCGGATCGACTGATGGTATTATAAATGTGAAGTGGGCCGATAGTGATGAGTGGGAGCCGTATTATCAGATGCAGGGTGAATCAATTACGGATGTACTCGCTTATGAGGACACGTTATGGGTAGCTGCTAATTCAGGTGTCGGGGTTTTTCTGAATACCAAATCGGGGCTGGAGTTCAGAGATTTTTACAATAATTTTCCGGTAAACGTAACTTCGGCAAGTAAAGTCCAGGTCTACAATAATCGCATCTTTTTTGCAACAGGTGTGGGCCTGCTGCATGCATCAGCAAATTTTCTCCAACAAAATTTAAAAATTTCCGAATCCTGGCAGGTGTTAAAGAGTTCTGACGGACTTCCGTCGGATGTGATTTATGACCTGGCATTATTTTCAGATTTGTTGTATGTCGGGGCGAACGGCGGAGCTTCACAAATTGATAAATCATTCACCGTGTCCCCCGTTCCGGGTTATAATTCCGGTACGATAATGAATATTATTACTGATGGTAGTCGTTTGATTTTTGCCAGATCCATTGATTTCTATACCAGATCCGGTGATAACTGGCAATATGGCATGAAATTTGATCATAATATAACATGTGGTATCATTACCCAAACCGGTCATTTGTGGTTTGGATTTCAAAAAGGGGGAATCAGGCCGGAAACGGGAGGCAAATATTTCCTGGTTGACGGGCCGGCCAGTAATCATGTGGGAAATCTGATCAAAGACAGCCGTGGTAGTTTATGGATGGCATCAGGCAAATTTAAGTTGACATTCACGGAAGGTTTTTACAAATATGATTTTAACAGCTGGACCAATTACCGATTCTCGTCATCCTGGCACAGAAAAAATAGCACCGATTTTGTCTATGAAGACCGTCATGGTAAAATCTGGATTGGTGCGTGGGGCGGCGGTGTTACTATTATAGATAATGACCGGTTTGATTTCTATCATGTGTGGCCGGAACCCGGGGATTTAATAGTTTCTTCGACAGAAGGGCAGACAATATTGTCGTTTGATGGTTTACCAGAGGGAAAACGGAAATGCCTGGTAGGTGCCGATGTAAGCGGAACCGATGCTTATACCGTTTCTACTCATTTTATTGAGGACCGGGATGGCAATTTCTGGATTGCCAATTATCTGGCTCGTGTACCGGAATATATTGGCGTCATAATGGATTATACCAGCCCGGTTATTCCGGATTGTGACAACTGGATGTATTTTGGGGATAATATTGGAATGAACCTTCAGGATGGGGAAATTTCATCATTTGCTTCTGAGTATTTTGGTGAGTATGATAGATTGTGGATAGGTACTTTTAATCGCGGCCTGCTGATTCTGGATCATAAAAACACCATCACTAATCCTTCAGATGATGTTGTCTATCGTGCTAATATGACAAATGATAATCTTTTTAGTAACACGATTCTTTGTCTGAAAACGGATCTCGATGGGATTATTTGGATTGGAACTGCCGGCGGCCTTAACTCTTATCAACCCAACAGTTCAGGTGGCAATTCTGTTTTTTTTCGTCATGTTGGTGAAACGGGTCCGATTGAAAATAAGATCAATAGTATTTTTGTAGATGTCAGTAATAATAAATGGTTTGCGACTGATGGCGGATTAAGTGTCCTGATTGCAGATAAAAGTCCATGGGATCCTAACGCCTGGGTCCATTACACTACAAAAAACAGTGGATTACCGAGCCCGCTCGTGAATAGCGTTTTCGTGGATGAATCCAGTGGTGAAGCTTATCTGGGAACCGAAGCGGGCCTGGCAATTTTTAGGGGTTCCTTTGCCGAAATCAGACCAGATATGAGTTTGGTAACCGGTGGCCCGAATCCATTTATACTCGGTACCGGTACCAGCTATACAATCAAGAATCTGGCAGCAAATTCACAGGTAAAAATATTTAACCTCAGCGGGCAACTGGTACGCAGACTGACATCGGATACCGGCGGTGTACAGGGCAGCCGGGCAGTCTGGGATGGCAATGATGGTAGCAGGAATCTTGTGCCCGGCGGAATCTATATTTACCTTGTTTACAATGAACAGGGACAGACAGGAACCGGCAAGATTGCGGTGATTCGTCCATAGTATCATTATTTCTGTTAATACTTATATTTTAGAAACTCATATGCTACAGCGTTTATATATCAAAGATTTTGCAATTGTAGATGAGCTGGAAATCATTTTTGACTCAGGTTTCCAGGTAATAACAGGCGAGACCGGTGCCGGAAAATCCATTCTGGTTGGAGCAATCGGTTTTTTATGCGGGGAACGTGGTAATACAGAAATCATCAGAGACGGTGCCCGGAAGGCAATTATGGAGGGGGAATTCGTCTTTGAAAAGTCTAATATTCCCGATAAAATCTTCACTAGTCTTGAGATTGATGCATCTGAGAATCTTATTATATTAAGACGCGAGATTAATGATCGTGGAATCAGCCGGGCATTTGTGAATGATTCTCCTGTTAAAATCAGCGCCCTGGCCACAATCAGTGACTATTTGATTGACCTGCATGGCCAGCATCAACATCAGAGCTTACTCCGGCCGGAAACCCATATTGAGTATCTGGACGCATTTGGGCAACTAGCGCCTGTCCTGTTAAAATATAAACAAGCACTTACCAAATACCGGCAGGACATTCAAAAACTAACTGAATTAAAAAAATATTACGATTTGCTCCGGGAGAAACAAGACCTTTATAAATTCCAAATAGATGAACTGGATAAGGCAAGCCTGAACAGTGGTGAGTATAATGATCTGGAACAAGAGCGAAAGATCCTGGAAAACAGCGAACTGCTTTTTGAAAAAGCACGGTCAGTTGCAGATAATCTGTATAATTCGGATGAGTCTGTACTTAAAAATGTTGCCGCGGCCGGTGCGAATCTAAAACAAATTGCAGCGATTGATGGATCATTTAATATGTTGCTGAAAAACCTTGAGGCGGCACGTGTTACTATTGAGGAAATTGGACTGGAATGCGAACAATACCGTGCCAAACTCGAATTTGATCCCGGGCGGTTAGAGGATATACACAATCGCCTGGCTGAGCTGGAATGGCTGATAAAAAAATATCACGTGAACTCTGTCGATGATCTGATTCAGCAATTTGGTGAATTAAAAAGACAGATCGTAAATCTGGAGAATTTTCAGCGTGATATTGAGGAATTGAATTCAATTATTGAACAGGATACGAATGAATTGCAGCTAATTGCAGTTTACCTGTCTGATCAGAGAAAAAAAGCGGCTTCTGTTTTTCAAACGGAAATGAATGCCGCGCTGCATTCAGTCGGACTACAAAATTCCAGATTTGAGATCAGCTTCAATTTTCAGGAATCCGAAAAGGGCGAAGTTGAGATTAGCGGGAAAAAATGCTTACTTAACGAAACCGGTGTGGACCTTGTGGAATTCCGGGTAGGTCTTAATATTGGTGAACCGGTCAAGCCTCTGCATAAGGTGGCTTCCGGGGGTGAAGTCTCAAGAATTATGCTTTGTATAAAGTCGCTTCTGGCAGATTCTGATAAAATTGATACACTGGTATTTGATGAGATTGATAGCGGAATATCCGGAAAATTTGCCCAAATTGTGGGTAAGAGGATGCGTCAGATGTCACAAAAACACCAGTTGATAGTGATTACTCACCTCCCGCAAATTGCAGCTCAGGGGACACGGCATTATTCTGTGAATAAATTTGAAACCAACGGAAGAACTTGTGTGGAAGTAATTGAGTTAAAAGAAGAACAGAGAATTGAAGATATAGCAAAACTACTTGGAGGCGAAAATATCACACCGGGTTCAATGGCAAATGCACGTGAATTACTCGCTGAGATAAATTAATTATAAATGCTCCAAGTCAGGAAAAATATTGAGCTTACTTGCATTATTTTCAAATCTTGCTTAATTTCATAAATGCTGCTTAGTAGCCATATAATTGTAAAGGATAGAGTATGAGATCATTGCACTATCACTTTTCTGAACACCTTCCCGATGAACACCCGAGAATGAAACGTCATTTCCTGAATTTATTTAAAACCAGGAAAAAAGTCGAATTACGAGAAGGTATTATGTCGTCGGAAGAGTTAAAGGAGAGAGTAATCTCTATCGGCAGGGGAAAAAAAGTTGACATCACCCGAATGGCATATGATGGTATGGCTGAAGATCCTCCCATCGCGGTAAAATTGATTGATATTGGCGGGGATCATTTCACAGGAAAAATAATCAACGTGGATAGAAGTATCAGCGAAAGCCAGGATACCGGGATTATTTATCTTAAAGGCGGTGGGGGAACCATCGACTTTAGATATGCTGATGGCGATATCATGCAAGTGGATGAAGACATCGACGAGGAGATAGTCCAGCAGAGAAACATTGAAGGAGTCAGGGAAATTCTGGATGCTTTGGATTTAGATGAAGATATCAATATTAGTTATTATGACAAAAATGAGGGTGGAGTTATCAATGGTACCGGTAAATTGATTGAAAAAAATATGGAATCCGGTGACTTTATAATTACCTTGCATTTAATAAATGAAATTAAATTGAAAAAAATAATAGAAGTTCCGCTCAATCTTGAAAGAGATGAGATACTTGATCTGGAAGTTGTTTTTTGATATGCATTAACCGTTCAGGTTATAAATGGGCTGTCCCAAAAGGGCAGCCTTTTTTATTTTTATTTGTAACTCAAAAAAAACAAAAAGGATAAAATATTATGATTAGTCAGAATGAAATCTTCGATATTTTACGTAAAATAGTATATCCCGGTTTTGATAAAGATATTATCTCTCTTGGGATAGTCAGGGATGTAAGTGTAGAGGGGCAGAATGTAACTGTGATGCTCGATCTAAGAACACAGGATAAAGATGCCAGAACTCAGCTGGAAGATGATATCACTAAAAATATTGGTGCTATTAAGGATGTTAAAGATGTTAAGATTGATGTTGCCGGTCAGCAAAACACACCGGAGAAGCAGAAATCTCAGGGCTATTTAGCCGGTGTGAAATATAAAATTGCAGTTGCCAGCGGAAAAGGCGGTGTGGGTAAATCGACAGTCAGTGTAAATCTGGCTGTCGCTCTGGCTAAACAGGGTCTGAAAGTCGGTTTGCTGGATTCTGATATTTATGGACCAAGTATCCCTTTGATGCTCGGTGTCTCGGATCGTCCTGAGTTTGATGGCAATAAACTGATACCTATTGATAAATATGGTGTTAAACTGATGTCGCTTGGTTTTATGGTTGATGATGAGAGCCCTGTCATTTGGCGCGGTCCGCTTGTGATGCGTGCGCTTCAGCAATTGCTGGGCGATGTTGATTGGGGTGAACTTGATGTGATACTTTTTGATATGCCTCCCGGCACCGGTGATGCGCAACTGACCATTTCACAATCGGTTCAGTTAGATGGCGCTGTAATAGTATCTACACCACAGGATGTTGCACTCCTGGATGCAGTTAAAGGAGTGAAAATGTTCGAAAAAGTAAATGTACCGATTCTGGGCATCGTGGAAAACATGAGTTATTTCTGCTGCCCGGAATGTGGTTCACGCACGGATATTTTCTCTGCAGGGGGAGCAAAAGAAAAATGCGACCAACTGAATATTAGTTTGCTGGGAGAAATTCCGCTGGATGTCGAAATCAGGCAGGGTGGGGATAGCGGTGTTCCTATTGTTGAGGGGAAACCGGATAACCCACAAAGTAAAGCATTTGTTCAAATAGCACAAAAAATAATGAAAGAATTAAGTGGGGATTAAAACATAGCCGGCGAGACTGTTTTTTTTGGCAGAAAATTACAAATGACAAAAAACAAATAAATTCCAATTTATCCCTAATCTGGTGCTTTCAGCAAAGATATCAGTTCGCAAAATACTTAGTCCATCTGATATTGACTACTTTAAGCAAAAAATATATATTGAACTGATTATGCAGGTAAACAGGTAAACAGTGGAAAATATACTCATAGGGCTTTTTGGCAGCCTGATTATACTGGATACTACGGTAGTTTTTCAGTTCCTTCTTTCTCAACCTCTCATCACCTGCTCAATTCTGGGGTGGTTCCTCGGTGACCTGCAACTCGGAATTCAAATCGGTTTTTATTTACAATTATTATGGTTAAGCAGTGTACCGGTTGGAGGCGCTGTCGTACCCGAGGGAAATGTCGCCGCAATCGTTACCGGTGCAATGGTTCT
>CAYULK010000080.1:0-11287 GCA_964445625.1 uncultured Calditrichota bacterium | reverse complement strand
TTGAAGAAAAAGGATTTTTATATATCGGCACCGGTGTTTCCGGTGGTGAAGAAGGTGCGTTACTTGGTCCTTCAATTATGCCCGGAGGTTCACCGGAAGCCTGGCCGCATGTGGAAAATATTTTTAAAAGTATTTCCGCGAAAGTAATGGATGACAGCCCTTGTTGTGAGTGGATCGGCAATAATGGCGCCGGTCATTTCGTTAAAATGGTTCATAATGGTATTGAGTATGGTGATATGCAGATGATCGCAGAATCGTATTTCATGATGAAAAGTATCCTCGGGATGACTCCTGGTGAAATGCATCCGGTGTTTGATGAGTGGAACAAAGGGGAACTCGATAGTTATTTGATTGAAATTACGCGGGATATATTGGATAAAAAGGACGATGAGACCGGAAAACCGATGGTTGACATGATCCTTGATGCCGCCGGGCAAAAGGGAACCGGAAAATGGACCAGTACTGCTGCACTTGATCTTGGTGTTCCGGCTCCTACTGTCGTAGAAGCAGTATTTTCAAGGGCAATCAGCGCTATAAAAGAAGAGCGGGTTGCAGCGTCTAAAATTCTAAACGGTCCGGTGAATAAATTAAATCTCGATAAAAAGGAGTTTATTGAAAAAATCCGGCAGGCGCTGTATGCATCCAAAATTTGCTCATACGCACAGGGATATCAGTTGATGCGCATGGCAGCAGAAGAGTATAAATGGGATCTTAAATTTGGTGAAATTGCCTTGATGTGGCGGGGTGGCTGCATCATCCGGGCTCAGTTTCTCGAAAAAATCAAAGCGGCTTTTGATAAAAAACCGGATTTAAGTAATCTTCTGCTGGATGATTACTTTAAAAAAGCTATCGATAAAAACCAGACTGTCTGGCGAGAAGTCATTTCGGTGGCGGTGCTGGCCGGAATACCCGTGCCGGCATTCAGCAGCGCTCTGGCTTATTATGATAGTTATCGCAGTGAAACACTGCCCGCAAATCTTCTTCAGGCACAGCGTGATTACTTTGGCGCCCATACCTACGAAAGAGTTGATAAGCCGCGAGGGGAATTTTTTCATACCAACTGGACCGGGCGGGGTGGCGATACCGCTTCATCCACGTATACGGTATAAGGTATAAGGTATAAGGTATACAATTTGATATTCTATAGAGGGGCTTGTCAAGTTTCATTTGTTTTGCCTCTTATTCCTTTTACCTTTGGCCTGCTGATTGTGTAACACAAACGGGAGAAATCATGAACATCAGTTTTGAAAATAAAACAGTAATAATCACAGGTGCCAGTACCGGAATCGGTGCGGCAATGGCCATTGAATTTGGACTATGTGGCGCCTCGGTTGTCGTAAATTTTAACCGCAGCGGAGATGCAGCGAGTGAAGTTGTACAAAACATACATGATGCGGGTGGAAAGGCGCTATCTGTTCAGGCTGATGTGTCGAAATCCGATGATATTGATAAACTTGTCAATAAGACCGTAAATAAATTTGGCGAAAAGATTGATATTCTGGTAAATAATGCCGGAAGCCTGCTGGAAAGAAGATCATTTGCTGATATGGATGAGGAACTTTGGGATAAGTGCTTCGAGCTAAATACAAAGAGTGTTTATCTGGTTTCACAAAAAGTTCTTCCCATCATGAAAAAACATAAATATGGTCGAATTATTAATATTTCATCCATTGCTGCCCGAAATGGCGGCGGTCAGGGTGCCGGACATTATAGTGCGGCAAAGGCAGCCGTCTCTTGCTATACAAAGAGCATGGCCAAAGAACTCGCTGGAACCGGAATTACAGTAAACGGTGTGGCTCCCGGAATCATAACTACACCGTTTCATGACAAGTTCACTAATAATGAATTACGGGAAAGTCTTACGAAGATGATCCCGCTCAAACGTGAGGGAACACCACAGGAAGTGGCTTATACTGTATTATTTCTCGCATCGGATTATGCAAACTATATCCTTGGTGAAATGATTGAGATCAACGGCGGTCTTTTAATGGATTAGGAAACTTGAGTATGAAAATGACAATATCACGCAGAAAGTTTTTAGATAAGTCCGGAAAGGCAGGTATTATGCTTACGGCCTTAGGTACAGGCGCGTTAACAACAGTTCTGCAGGCAAATAAAAATGACAGTCGTAAAATTTGTGTTTTTTCTAAACATCTACAGTGGCTGGACTATGATAAAATGGCAAAAAACGTTGCTGAATTAGGTTTTAATGGCATAGATCTGACAGTTCGGCCCAAGGGTCATGTTTTACCTGAAAATGTCGCAAGGGATCTGCCCAGAGCATTTGAGGTTATTAATAAGGCCGGAATTGAAACCGTAATGATCACCACTGCGATAAAGGATGCTTCGGATCCGAAAGATCAGCTCATTTTGAAAACTGCCGGTGATCTGGGTATTCCGTACTACCGTATGGGCTGGTTTAAATATGATAAATCCATAGCCATACAAAAAAATCTAGAAAAATTTCAGGTGGAATTGCAAAAACTGGCAGAAATCAACCAGAAATATAATATTAGGGGTGCATATCAGAACCATGCCGGTGATTCTTTTGGCTCTCCGGTTTGGGACCTGGGGATGATCCTGGATAAAATTAGTTCGCCATGGCTGGGTTGCCAGTATGATATCCGTCATGCAACAGTTGAAGGAGCCAAATCATGGCCCGTTGGTCTGAAATATCTTGCCAGACATATAAATACCATCGATATTAAAGATTTTATATGGAAGAAAAATGGGGACGAATGGCGGGTGGAGAATGTGCCGTTGGGCAAAGGTATCGTTGATTTTGACAGGTTTTTTGCAATATTGGATGATCTGGAAGTGAATGCCCCTCTATCGATCCATTATGAGTATGATATCGGCGGTGCAGAACATGGTGCACGCGAGATTAAGACGGCGCCGGAAAAAGTAATCGCAGCTTTAAAACAGGATCTGATATTTCTGAAAAAGTATTAATTATGCTGTAATGAGTTCTATATGATTTGTAGTAATGGCACACGGATTTTAAAAATATTCTATTTAAATCTGCTTAAATCAGTTCAATCGGGGTTATCCGTGTTCCATTAAAATATATTAACAATATAAAAGTATCTAAATTATCCTCGTTTCCAAGTTGTATCTGGGAAGGCACATGCATACTTAAATTCGACTTTATAGTAAATATTTAAAGCAAAACTTTAAAAATAACAATGAAAGCATCGGTTTTAACAGAATACGGAAAGTTTGAGTGGCAAGATGTAGCGGATCCGGTATTGTCGGCGAATCAGGTACTGGTAAAAATTACATATGCAAGTATTTGCGGATCTGATCAGCACATATATCGCGGTGATTTTCATCCCCGGACCAAATTGCCTTTGATTCCCGGTCATGAATTCAGCGGCATTATTGCAGAAACCGGAAGATCTGCAAAGAATTATAAAATTGGTGACCGGGTTGTAGTTGATCCTATCATCTGGTGCGGGCGGTGTGCTGCCTGTCAATTGGGTCATTATACTGCCTGTAAAGAATTAAAATTGCTTGGTGTCGATCTGGATGGTGGTTTTGGACAGTATGTGACCGCTGATACTGATAAATTATACAAAATTAATAGTAAAATTCCGGATCACCATGGATCACTAGTCGAGCTTTATGCTATCGGATTTCATGCTAATAACCGGGCAGAAACAAAAGAGGACGACATTCTGGCTGTTTGGGGCGCCGGTAAAGTTGGTCATAGTATCTGTCAGGCTGCACGTACAAAGACAGAGAATGTGATTTTCCTTGTGGATATTCTCGATGAACGTCTGACCATTGCAAAAAAGAATTACGCCAATATGCGAATTATAAATGCCAAACATGAAGATCCGGTTCAGGTTATAATGGATGAAACGGGTGGACGTGGAGTTGATATTGCATTTGAAGCCATTGGGCATTATGAGGATGTAAACGATCGCCAAAACCCTGTTCAGGGCTGTATCCGGAGCATCCGGGGTGCCGGAACGATATGTATCCTGGGATTATCCGGTGAACCATCCGATGTAGTTTTCAAGGAATTGATCTGGAAAGAAGGTAAAATCGTCACTTCGCGCAATAGTCATGGAGAATTTGCCGAAGCAGTAGAGAATCTTAGCCAGGGCAGGTTAAAACCGGATGTGATGATCTCGCATACATTTGCTGCATCGGAAGCGCAAATGGCCTTTCAGGAACTTGAATCTCATCCTGAAAACTATCTTAAAATACTGCTGAAGATGGATGATTAAGGTAAAAGGTAAAAGGTAAAAGGTAAAATAATTTGTGATATTATAGTGGGCTTGTCAAGTTTCTTTATTCCTCTTATCCTTTTAGCCCTTTGGCCATTGGATTAAAAATGCATTTATCATAAATAAACATTGAGGTGAGCCATGTCTGAAAAAAAACAACTTCACAAAATCAGCCGTCGCAATTTTATAAAGACCAGCACAGCCGCCGGTGCAGGATTAATGCTGAGTGTGAATTCACCGGCATCCGCGCAGAAAAATCAAACGGTAAAACGTTACGCCATTGTGGGTGTCGGTTCACGTTCACGTATGTATCGTAACGCCATTATGGGCGATTATGCACCATATTCTGAACTTGTTGGATTCTGTGATGTGAATATGGGACGTTTAAAACTGGCACAAAATCTGGCTAAAAAAGAAACCGGCGTCTATATCCCGACCTACGATGCCGAAGACTTTGACCGGATGGTTTCCGAAACAAAACCGGATATCATTATTGTAACCACGGTGGATGGTTATCACCATCAATACATCATTCGTGGGATGGAGTTGGGTTGCGATATCATCACCGAAAAACCAATGACCATTGATGCCCCGAAATGTCAGGATATTATTGATACCCAGAAAAAAACAGGTAAAGATTGCCGTGTTACATTCAATTACCGCTATTCACCGCCGCGGACACAGGTGAAAGATTTGTTAATGAGCGGCGAAATTGGTGAGGTCTTGTCCGTCGATTTTCACTGGATGCTGAATACATATCATGGAGCGGATTATTTCCGCCGCTGGCATAGTAATAAAAAGTTTTCCGGTGGTTTGATGGTTCACAAGGCAACCCATCATTTCGACCTGGTCAACTGGTGGTTATCGGCGACACCTGCTTCCGTGCAGGCAACCGGAAAGCGTGAGTTTTATACACCTGAAATGGCAAAGCGATTTAGCCTCGATTCGCATCATGAGCGCTGTCATACCTGCCCTGAAGCAAAAAAATGTGGCTTTTTCCTGTCTCTGGCTGATGATAAGAATTTGAAACAATTGTACCTTGATAACGAGAAATATGATGGATATTATCGCGATAAATGTGTGTTTCGACCCGATATCGATATTGAAGATACCATGAATGTGCTGGTTACCTATGATAATAATGTGACAATGTGTTATTCCGTAAATGCATTTAATTCCTGGGAGGGATACTATATTATTTTTAACGGCACAAAAGGGCGGATTGAACACCGGATCGAAGAAAAAATCTATGTCAGTGGTACAGATACCGAACAGGGTGGTATTAAACGTGGCGGCACTTCCACAAAAGTCATTCCATTGCGTGGTCCGGCATATTCTGTAGAGCCCTGGACCGGTACCGGAGGACATGGTGGTGGTGACAAAGTCCTTTTAGATGATATTTTTCTGCCGGAAAAATCGACTGATAAATACTTACGCGCATCTGATCAAAGGTCCGGAGCCTATTCAATATTAACAGGTATTGCTGCAAATAAATGCTTTGAAACCGGTGTGGCAACAAAAATTTCGGATCTGGTGACGGGAATCGGATATCCGGATTATACGGAAATGCCATCCCGAAAGGCAGATCTGCCGATGCCAAAGAAGAGCTGAGAAATGGCTTACGATCATTTACGTAGGCAATAGGCAATAAACAGCAGATCAATTAAACTGGCTAACTATTTCAAATTCCAAATTCCAGTTACAAATTACATTTTTTTATGTATTCTGAGATTTAATTAACCCAAAGATAAAAATCCCATAGGGATGAACTATACTAGGAGATAAAAAATGGATGTCAGATTTTTAGCGGATCAGGTGCGATATCAAACCATGACTACGAATGAACTCCGGGCGTCTTTTATGGTTGAAAATTTATTCAGAAAAGGAAAGATAACATTATTATATACCAATCTGGATCGCGCCATTGTTGGTTCCGCCGTACCGATGGACAAACAACTGGAACTCAAGTCCAGTAAGAAAGAAATGGCTGCAGCGTATTTTACCGAGCGTCGGGAAATTGGCATTATCAATATCGGGGCAAAAGGCACCGTTATGGTTGATGGAAAATCCTATGATCTGGAGAATAGAGACGGCCTCTATATTGGTCAGGGAAGCAAATCAATTAATTTTGCCAGCAGTGATAAAAAGAAGCCGGCAAAATTTTATATTCTTAGCTATCCGGCCCACACAGCATATCCAACGAGTCTGATAAAGATGACAGAGGCAAATACTATTGCCCTGGGATCACAGGTTGAGGCAAACAAACGTATCATTTACCAGTATATTCATGCTAATGGTATAAAGAGTTGCCAGCTGGTGATGGGTTTTACGCAGCTTGAACCGGGAAATATCTGGAATACAATGTCGGCACATACCCATCAGCGGCGCACAGAAATTTATTTGTATTTTGATATCGCTAAAAATGATCTGGTTTTTCACTTTATGGGTAAACCGGATGCTACCCGGCATCTCATCATCAGAAATGGACAAGCCGCATTGTCACCCAGCTGGTCACTTCATGCCGGAGCCGGTACACGAAATTACGCATTTATCTGGGGAATGGGTGGTGAAAATCAGGAATTTACGGATATGGATGGGATAGCTATGGATGACTTAAAATAAAGATGTCTAAGGTGTTATTGGTAATTGGGAATTAGGAATTAGTTTGAAAGGTAAAATTTATTCTTTCCAAAACCAGGGAATAATATGAAAATACAATCAATATTTCTCAGTATTCTGTTAATTTTAAGCGCGATTCTTTTTTCTTGCCAGGATAAAAACCCGGTAAAGGTGCTGAAATTAGCGCATGTACTCGATGCATCCCATCCGGTTCATAAAGGAATGGTATATATGGCCGGGAAACTGGTCGAAAAATCACAGGGGAAAATGCGCGTAGATATCTATACCAGCGGACAATTGGGCGGTGAGCGGGATTTAATAGAATTATTGCAAATCGGTAGCCTGGCTATGACCAAAGTATCAACAGCTCCACTGGAAGCATTTGTGCCGGAAATGAAAATATTCGGTATACCCTACGTCTTTCGTGATGATGAACATCGTTGGAAGATATTAAATGGGCCTATCGGCCAAAAAATGTTACTTTCCGGTGAAGATTATTTTCTGCGCGGTATGTGTTATTATGATGCCGGCAGTCGCAGCTTTTATACCAAGGAAAGACCAATTCATTCCCCTGCGGATCTGGCCGGTTTAAAAATAAGAGTTATGAAAAGCATTACCGCTGTTAAAATGGTACAGTCACTGGGAGGTTCAGCTACCCCGATTCCCTGGGGAGAATTATACACCTCACTGCAACAGGGGGTTGTGGATGGTGCTGAGAATAATCCACCGAGTTTCTATCTGTCAAAACATTATGAGGTATGTAAATACTACAGTCTGGATGAGCATACTGCAGTTCCGGATATTTTGCTCATGAGTACAGTCGTTTGGAAAAGTCTTGATGCACAGCAACGGCAATGGGTACAGGAAGCGGTTGATGAATCCGTCGATTATCAGAAAAAACTATGGCAGGAAGCGAGTGATGATGCACTGCTGGCGGTTCAGGAAGCGGGTGTGGAGGTGATATATCCGGATAAGACACCATTCAGACAATCTGTACGGAAAATGCATAATTCTTATCGTGGTACGTCTATTTATGATCTAATTAAAGAAATTGATGCTGTTCAATAGTTGCTTTGAGGACTTCAAATGCAAAAACTGACACAAATTATTACAAAAATCCTGGAAATCGTTCTCATTATTCTGATGACCGGAATTGTAATCGATGTTTCCTGGCAGATCTTTACCAGATTTATTTTGCGTGACCCAAGTTCTTATACCGAGGAATTAGCCGGATTCCTCCTTATCTGGATTGGCTTGCTCGGGGCGAGTTATGCTCTCTATACCAGGGTTCACCTGGGAATCGATATCCTGACTTCAAAACTTGTGGGATTCAGACGCAAAATGTCAACGACTATGATTTATATCCTCGTTCTGCTGTTTTCTTTGTTTATACCGGTACTCGGCGGGATGAAACTGGTCAACATTACTTTTACTCTCAAACAAATCTCACCGGCCATGGGCATACCGATGGGATATGTTTACCTGGTTTTGCCGCTAACCGGAGTTCTGATGATATATTACTCTATCATCTTCATCATCAAGGCGGTCCGGGAGGAACCTGAAATAACGGATACGGTCACAATAAAGTCAACTGACTGAGAAGGGTAATCATTATGGAAATAAGCGTATTAGTATTGGTACTGAGTTTTATCATTCTTCTCGCCATGAATGTTCCCATAGCTATTAGTATTGGCATTTCTACGGTCCTGACCATGCTATTTACCATTGCGCCTGGCCCGGCCATCACTACAGTGGCCCAACAAATGGCAACCGGAATCAATAGTTTTGCTCTCCTGGCAATACCGTTTTTTATTCTTTCGGGATTCTTAATGGGCCAGGGGGGAATTGCAAGACGATTAATTGATTTTGCAAAAGTGATCGTCGGTATGTTTCCGGGTGGACTGGCCTATGTAAATATTGTCGCCTGTATGTTTTTCGGTGCTATCTCAGGTTCTGCGGTTGCTGCCACATCAGCAATTGGTGGATTTATGATTCCATCGATGAATAAGGAAGGTTATGATAAAAATTTTAACACCGCATTAACCGTAACGGCATCTACCACCGGCCTCTTAATACCACCGAGCAATATTCTCATCATATATTCGCTTGCCAGTGGTGGCGTATCTATTGCCGCACTGTTTATTGCCGGGTATATTCCGGGCATTATAGTTGGGCTGGGTTTGATATCAGTGGCTGCAGTCATTTCTGTCAGGAAAGGCTATGCTGTCGGCAGCAGAACCGGCTTTGTCGACTCATTAAAAAAATTACTTGATGCAGTCCCGAGTTTATTGCTGGTCGTAATTGTTATTGGCGGAATTATTGCCGGATATTTTACAGCAACCGAGGCCAGTGCAGTGGCGGTTCTTTATTCTCTGATCCTGGCTGTTGTTGTTTATCGTGAAGTAAAAATATCGGATTTGCCGGGTATCCTGCTCAAAGCAGTTGAAACAACCGCGATTGTGATGCTGCTTATTGGTACCTCTAAGGCTATGTCATGGATTCTGTCATATGAGAACATTCCACAGACTATCAGCGCGACTTTAATTGCACTAACAGAGAGCAAAATTGTAATTCTGCTCATAATCAATCTGCTTTTGCTCATCGTTGGTACATTTATGGATATGACACCGGCCGTTCTGATATTTACACCCATTTTTTTACCGGTTGTAGTGGAACTTGGTATCTCGCCGCTCCATTTCGGTATCATGATGGTGCTCAATCTGTGTATCGGATTATGCACGCCACCAGTCGGCAGCGTACTTTTTGTGGGCTGCAGTATAGGAAAAACATCGATATCGGATCTTGTGAAGCCATTATTACCATTTTATGTTGCCATGCTGGCGTCGCTCATACTGGTAACTTATATCCCGGAACTAAGCGAATGGTTGCCGCGGGTATTTGGATATTAAACAATTATATCTTTAATTGAAAATGGTACATGAAATGTAATCCTGAACTTGCCTGCCCGCCGGAGGCGTGGTTTCAGTATCTAATTTGATGAAGCATACAATAATAATAAAAGAGAGTGAATGATGAATAAAAAATTAAAAAGATTTTCATTCGGGGTTGGTGATCGCTTTGCCCATCAGGCGAAAGCGCAGTTAAAGGGTATGCAGATGGCCAAAGAGTACGGCGTAGCAATTACCCCGGTGTGGAATAAATCTTATCGCGAACATACCACAATTGGCAGCGAACCAAAAATCACGCGTCAACAGGCAGATGCAGCGATAAAAAAAGCCGGATGGGCTGAACTATATTTTCTTGATGCCGATCATATCAATCTGAAGAATGTCGATTTTTTTATGGATACCTGTGATTTTTTTACCCTCGATGTGGCTGATTATATCGGTCTGAAAAGCGATACGTCATTGGTAGCTGGATTTGTCGCAAAATACAATAAATATGCAGGAAAATTGGATCTACCCGGATTAGATCAGGCTTTTGATATCTCCGAAGAGCTGATAAAAGACGTTGCAGAAAAATATCTGTATGCCGCAAAGCAAGCCGGTGAGATTTACCGGCACATTGTATCAGTAAAAGAAGCAGAATCCATCATAATTGAAGTTTCTATGGATGAAACAGATCTGCCGCAAACACCGGTGGAGTTGTTTTTTATACTGGCGGCACTTTCTGAAGAGAAAATTCCCTTGCAGACGATTGCTCCCAAGTTTAGCGGTCGTTTTAATAAAGGTGTGGATTATGTGGGCAATCTGCCGCAATTTAAAACCGAATTTGAGCAGGATGTGGCTGTTATCAATCTCGCGATTAAAGAGTTTGGTCTACCGGAAAATCTGAAATTAAGTGTCCACTCCGGGAGTGATAAATTTTCGATATATCCGATTATCAAAGAAACTATATATAAATTTGACGCCGGATTGCATCTGAAGACAGCAGGTACGACCTGGCTGGAAGAACTGATCGGGCTGGCTGAAGCGGGTGGTGATGCGCTTATTCTGGCCAAAGATATTTATCGTGAATCTCTGTCTCATTATGATGAATTATGTGCGCCATATGCCACGGTAATTGACATAAACCCGGATCAGCTGCCGACACCTGATGAGGTGGACGGCTGGGATGGGAAAATATACGCTTCAACCTTGCGGCATGATCAGAGTAATGAGCATTATAATCCAAATTTCAGACAACTCCTGCATGTGGGCTATAAAATAGCCGCAAAAAAGGGAAGTACATATCTGACTGCCCTTAAAGAAAATGAAGAAATAATTGCAAAGAACGTCACTGAAAACATTTTTGAACGACATATTAAACCGTTATTTCTTTAGAATAATTTTGGTAATGTCAAAAGTTAATTATTTATTAGCATTAATAATTAATCACAGATATTGTAGAATTAAAACCTTTTAATAATACAAAAATTCTCCAAAGGAGAAAAATATTAAAGCACGGGCAATGCCCTGTGTAAATGTAATCCC
>CAYULK010000079.1:0-11346 GCA_964445625.1 uncultured Calditrichota bacterium | reverse complement strand
CGTGGGGAAAGTGGAAAAAATCAAGAAAAATGTTTATGATTTCATAAAAGAAGAATGGCCGTTAAAAATTTGCCGGATGATCCTTTGGTCAAATGCCTGACCTCATGGTCAGTTGCAATGATGACATCTGTCGATACCGAGAGAAAGAGGCCGTGCTCCAAAATACCAGCCCGCATATTTAATGCTTCACTCAACTTTTGCGGGTCCTCAATCAGGCTAAAATTGCAATCAAGGATGTAATTTTCCTGATCTGTCTTAAAATATGCCCCGTTGCCCAATTTGCGGATTTTTATTTTGGCGCCTGTCTCTTTCAAGAATTTCATTTCAAGGGGTAAGGCATATGGTAAAACCTCAACCGGAACAACGAATATCGATCCTAATTTGGAAGTATATTTGGACTCATCAATGATAATCACAAATCGTTTACTAGCCTGGGCCATTATTTTTTCACGTAATAGTGCCCCGCCACCGCCTTTAATCAGATTGAAATCCGGATCAACTTCATCTGCACCATCAATGGTAATATCTATTGTTTGATATTCATCAAACGAGGTAAGAGGAATATTTAACTCCCTGGCAATTTTTTCAGTTTGCCGGGAACTTGGTATGCCTTTAATATTCTTTAACTTACTGTTTTGAATCTTTTCTGCCAGACCCTGCATAAAATACTTTACAGTACTACCGGTGCCTAATCCGACAATCATATTATTCCGGATTAATTTTACCGCGTATTCCCCGGCCTGAGCTTTTAATTTTTCCTGATCAGACATTGATTCATCCTGAAATTATTTATCAATTGCCGCTATTAGTTTTTTAATGTCACTTACCGGATCATCACCAATCTCGATTCTTAAAACTTTGCGCCCATCGTTTAATAATGCCTCACGGTCTCCCAGTGATTGCGTCTCACGTAAAACACCAAATGATATTTGCGAACTGCCATCGGTTGCAGAGACCGGAATTGGCACCAATTGCTTTATACCACCGACAATCTGGATAAACAAGCCATGTCCGGCATCTCCCTTATGTAGCTGACCTGTGGAATGCAGAAACCTGGGTCCGAATCCCAGTGTTGTTGCCATTTTTGTTTTCTTATGTATCGCAGATTGAAGCATGTGCAGGACATCACTCAATGCCTTGTCCGCATGCAAGTAGGCCTGAATACAAAAATAGCTTCGACCCTCACCATTACTATTTCCTGTATTTGCTAGATTAAAAAAACCGGAAAGAGTATTTGTGAGTGTATCTGCTTTTATATCTGAAAAAATTCGTAATTCATCAATGTAATTTGGATTTTCTGGCTGTGCCAGCCGCCCATGTTCTGTGAATTCAGTTATTTTAGCTTTTGCCAGTTGTTTTGCGGACTCAACATTGGGTTGATCGAATGGATTTATACTTAATAAATAACAGGCAATTACTGTGGCAATTTCCCAATTATAGCACTGCGCCCCTATATCATAGAGATCGTCGAGTTCCAGTACCACCACCGGAAAATCACTCTCAATAAGAGCTGCAACCTTTTTGTCATATTTATCATCATTCTTTAATTTTATATGGACAAATATGCGATCAGAGCTATAATATGAGGGATCCAGAACTGATTCAAGATCAACCGGTAAAATTCCTTTTTGCTCTTTTCCACTGCTTTCAGCAATTAATTGCTCCACCCAGGCGCCAAAGCTTTGTATTTTGGGCGATAAAAATAATGTTAGTTTGTCTTTTCCTTTTAAGGCAAGAGCACCTATAAATGCGCCCAAACAAACCGCCTGTGCTTTTGAATTCTGAGCCAGATCCGCAGATTTTTGGGCACGATCCAGAATTTTAGTAATATCTATGCCAACCAATCCGGCAGGAACCAGTCCAAAATATGATAATGCGGAAAACCGGCCACCTATATTCGGATCATTTAAAAATATTTTGCGAAACCCGAGTTTGTTCGCTGTTGATTCCAGTCCGCTACCGGGATCTGTGATGGCAATAAAATATTGTCCCGCGTCGCCTGCACCATATTCAATGACCGCCTTGCGATAGAAATACTTCATGAATGACATTGTTTCTACCGTACCGCCGGATTTTGTTGAAACGATAAAAAGCGTATTTCCGTCATCGGCAAACTCAGCAGCGCTCAGAACCGAGTCCGGATCAGTGCTATCCAGTACAGACAGATCGGGGAACCCACTCCTCTTGCCAAAGGTGAACCGGAATACTTCCGGAGCCAGACTCGATCCACCCATGCCAAGCAACAATACACGATCGAATCCTTCAGATCTTATTTCATCAACGAACTGATTGATTTCAGCTACTGCATCTTTCATAACCCGGGGTGTATGTAACCATCCAAGTCTATTGGTAATCTCATCCGGAGTATTTTTCCAGATGGTATAATCATGATTCCATAAACGATCGACAATATTTTCTGATTCGATTTGTGACAGAGCCTTCTCAATATCTTCAATATTGTCACCCGGCCATATAAAATCTTGCCATTTTTTCAATTTTTATCTCCAGAATTGTTGTCAGGTAATAAAAATATTAACCACAGATATTTCTCTGTGCTCACTGTGGTTTCGCATTGTTATTTACTTAAAATTTTTATTAATGTATTAGCCGGAATATTGTCTTTTAATTCCATTCCGTTTACTAATGCCAGTTTATCCATTTTCTCAGCCGCTACCTTATATTGTTTAAAGGCCGCTTCGAGAGTCATATTTTTTGTAATCTTTTGTATTTTGATTCGTTCCGGTTTCACAGAAAGTTTTGTGCGATTTGTCAACACGCTAAAACCTGCCATCGGTTGCTCCAATGCACCGGCAAGCTCCTTAAAAAATGGTTCCTTGGTTAATCCATGAAAGGTATAAATATTTTTTTCTTTCTGGATGAAATATGATATAACTTTTAACGGACCGGATTGACCGGAAAGAGTTACCAGGCTGCGCTTTGCCGTAAATCCATGCACCTTCAGGTCTTTCTGTTCATCAATTCTGGCCTGAGTTTGTTTTATAAAATCATTAAACGAATCTGAAATTGTACTGCCGGAAGACAGGCTGAATAAGACGGCACCCTTCTCATCTGCAGATACAATCTGTACCTGGGTCGGCAAATTTGTCAGTTTCCATCCGGCTGGAAATGGAAATTTGAATTTTAAATCCGGATGATAAAAAACATTATTTTCAACAAAACCCTGCCGTGGATTCTCACCAAAAATTAATCCGTTGATACGGTTTAGATATACATTTCGATTTATTTTCAGCTCCGCACTATTTACCTTGGCACGCCATTCCTCCGCTTTTTTCTTTACATCGACAACCCGGTCTGCCGGATTTGGATGGGTAGAAAACCAGTCGGGCAAACCACCCTGACTGCTTTCACCTTGCATCTTATCTAAGGTATGAAAGAAATTCGACATTTCCCGGGCGTCATACCCCACCTTGGTGGCATATTCCACGCCAAGATCATCTGACTGGCGCTCATGCTCCCGGCTGAATCTCAGAAATAACAGTCCAATGCCCTGGGCTGCCATTCCGGCATAATGCGCAAATTCCGGAGCAAGTATGGTTCCGAGACCCAACCCCAATTGTGCTACCTGGGCATTGGAATACTGTTTTGCCGAGTGACGGGCGGTCACATGTCCGATTTCGTGGCCAACGACACCGGCAAGTTCAGCTTCACTATTCATATATGCCATTATCCCCCGGGTGATATAAACATAACCTCCCGGTACCGCAAATGCGTTGATAACCGGGCTGTCCATCAGTTTGAACTCGAATTTTAAGTGAGAACGATGTGAAACCTTCACCATCTTATTCCCCAACTCATTCAGATATTTTTGCAGATCCTCATCTTCGTAAACACCATACATCTGGACGATTGAGGGGTCGGATTGTTGACCCAGTTTAATTTCATCGGCTTCACTTAGAAGCATAAACTCACGTTTTCCAGTCACTGGATTTATGGCACAGGACCATATAAAGAGTAAAGTGACTGTTATAATAGAAATTCCTAATCTTTGCCTGAACATGATAATCTCCGTTTTATTCACAATCTAAAGTTTAATTTAACGTAGGAATTGAAAGAAATACAAATTAAAATCTATCTGAATTTTAAGCAACATTTAAAATATAACAAAATATATTGTTTTTTGTTTTCGATGTATGTACAATATGTTTTTGTTTATGTTGTATAAAATAATTGAGTACTATCATGGATAAGAATAAACGATGGGTAACGCCATCTCTGGAACGCGTAGCATTTGAGGATATCATCTCCGGCACTTTCCGACGTTATAAAGATAATTTGATGTGTTCAGATGCCATACTTGAAGAGATCATCGAGAAGGCTACCAAAGATATCCGTGAGCAGCTGCAGGGATTATCCCGGGGAGAAAAATAATACCATAATTAATTCATTATCATTTCTCAACCGTATTCAAAGCCAGGTCACGTTTATCTGAAAGTTTATCAGGAAAGATTCGGACCAGAGGTTTTGCAGTCACAATATTGAACCCTCCGGTATATTTTATGATAAGTGTAAATAAATTTAGAATTTATGGTATATTATTTCTGGCGGTAATCATTGTTTCAACCAGTGCTCTTTTTATTCGTTGGGCTAATGATGTATCGTCACCCGTGCTTGCTTTTTATCGTCTTTTTATCAGCGGATTAATTCTGATTTTAGTCAGCCGGATACGAACACAAAAATCTCCTGATAAACAGTTTCGATGGCACTGGCATTATGCTCTCGCCGGTAGTTTTTTGGCCTTGCACTTTATCACCTGGATAGGCGCACTTAAATTAACCACGATAGCCAACGCGATTTTTATAGGTACAACCCATCCTTTTTTTGCTGTCATATTATCGATTATATTCCTTAAAGAATCGCCGAAAGGAAATACTATTCCTGTATTTGTTCTCGGTGTGATCGGGATTTTTTTAATTGTAATCGCCGATGTCGGATTACACACCAGAAACCTGGCCGGGGATACACTGGCCCTGTTTTCCGCATTGTTTTTTGCTTTGTATATTCTGATTGCACGATTACATAGAGATAAGATTCAGATTATCGCTTATCTGGGTACGGTTTATACTATTGCCGCACTGGTATGTCTGGTATTCATTTTTATAAGGGGTGATGCTTTGACTGGCTTTTCTGACCGGAGCTGGTTGATGATTTTCTTGCTCGCTTTCGGCCCAAGTTTGATGGGACATTCAATGCTGAACTGGGCTTCGCAACATATTGAAATATTTAAAGTAAATCTTTCTATGTTGCTTGAACCCGTTTTGGCAACATTCGCCGGAATGCTGATATTCCTGGAATTTCCCGGGCTGAAATTTTATCCGGGTGCTGCTCTGATAATTTTTGCTATGATTTTTTTAATATATAAGGAAAACACCGCAGGACGACATTAATATCGTCCTGCCGACAGAGAATTCTTTTGTCTAACTTTGCCTTTGATATTTTTTTCTACATATAACTCTTTACCAGTAAACGGGTCACGACCTGTCCAATACATTAGCGTGGAATATGTTGATGGTGTGGGTGTAAAAATCTGTACCTGCTCTGGTCGGATCCCCAGTTCGGAAAGTGCAAAATTACTGAGATTCTTCATATCGCGCTCTGAACATCCGGGATGCGCAGCAATCATATAATATGTCAGAAACTGTTTTTTGCCTGCCTTTTTAGTTGCCTGATAAAATTTTCTCTTAAATGCTGTTAACCGATCAGCTGAGGGCTTTCCCATCAGATCAAGAATATGTGTCTCGGTATGTTCCGGCGCGATTTTCAGTTGGCCGGATACATGATTTTTAACCAGATTATTTAAATACACCATGCCGCATTTTTTGTCATACATTACCATATCATAACGGATTCCCGAAGCAACATTTACTTTTTTAACACCTTTGATCCTGGTAATTGCTCTTAATAAAGTCGTCTGCCGGGAATGATTCACAGGTAATTCATCACACATTTCGGGATAAAGACAGCGCTTATTTGTACAGCAACCTTCTCTGTCCTTACGCTTACATTCAATACCATACATGTTTGCTGTCGGACCACCTACATCATGAATTATTCCTTTAAAATCAGGATGGCCTGCTATTTCTTCTGCTTCATTGATAATTGATTCCGGGCTGCGCCACCTGATTTTACGACCCTGATGCACACTTATCGCACAAAAATTGCATTCGCCATAGCATCCCCGGTGTGTTAATATTGAGAACTGAATAGTCTCAAGTGCTTTGATTTTGCCTTGTTTGGCATAAAAGGGATGGACATCCCGCATATATTTTAGTTTATGTATCGCATTTAGTTCTTTACTGTTCAGATGGTAAGCGGGTGGATTTTGAACCAAATATCGGGAACCGTGTTTTTGTACCAGGACTTTTGCAGTAACAGGATCATTGTTCTGATAAAAAAGATGAAACATTCGGGTGAATTTTTCTTTATCCTGTGCGGCTTTCTCGAATGCAGGCAAATCCAAAGAGTTTACCGGTGGCGTCCCGGATATATAACATAATCCTCTTAATTTTTTGGGATCACTTTCGTCCCTGATGCTGTTTGCCAGTTCAACAATCGATCGATCTGCCATGCCATACAGCAGATAGTCTGCCTTCGCATCAAAAAGAATCGATCGCCGAACCTGATCTGACCAGAAATCATAATGCGCGATGCGCCGCAGACCGGCTTCTATCCCACCTAGTACAATTGGCCGCTGAGACTTATAATATTTTTTAATCAAATTCGTATATACAATAGTTGCCCGATCCGGACGTCGGTTGTTTTTTCCGTCCGGAGTATAATCGTCAGTCCTGCGTTTCCGACCGGATGCTGTGTAATTGGCAACCATAGAATCCACACTCCCGGCTGTAACAGCCCAGAATAAGCCTGGTTCTCCCAGCCGGGTGATATCCTCACCTGATGTTATATCCGGCTGACATATGATGGCTGTTTTATATCCCGCCTGATATAATACTCTACATATTACCGCTGCCCCAATATAAGGTGAATCTATATAACTGTCACCGGATACCAGTATGATATCCGGATTTATCCAGCCGAGTTTTCTGATTTCTTCCATGGTTGTAGGTAAATACATGGATGACCTGAAGATTTATCAAACAAAATTTAATTGTGCGTGCACAAGATAAATTTTTACCTGTTAAGGCACAAGTTCTACGGAATATATATTCAACCTGAAAAGTTTTTACATGATCTGATAGTATTGCAAAGGATCTGTGAAGGGTATTGGATGCCTTTCCTGTGAATATCTCTCCAGAGAAAAAATAATATTATGATCTTGGTGAAAATCATGTTAGATTTTCCGGACCTTTGTGGCTATGCTATTGGTGCCAAAAACTTTGTTATTTCCAGCGGATCGCCTGGGAGATTAGCAAAAATTTTACTACCCCGGTTAAGATATTTTAACGCAAAGACGCTAAGAATTATGCAGGTTAGATTAAATCCGGAGAAAATGCAGTAGATGAGAAAAAAAAATATAAGAAATATTGCAATAATTGCCCATGTCGACCACGGCAAAACTACCCTGGTAGACGGCATGCTAGGTCAGAGTGGAATATTCCGTAAAAACCAACAGGTCGAAGAACGCATCATGGATTCAATGGACCTGGAACGTGAGAGAGGGATCACCATTCTGGCGAAGAATACGGCAATTATATATAACAACACCAAGATAAATATTATCGATACCCCTGGACATGCAGACTTTGGCGGGGAAGTCGAGCGCAGCTTAAACCTGGTGGACGGTGCCATACTGCTGGTAGATTCAAGTGAAGGACCTTTGCCACAAACGCGTTTCGTGGTAAAGAAGGCGCTGGCCAAACAGCTGCCGATCATTCTTGTTATCAATAAGATAGATCGCGCAGATGCTCGTGTAGAGGAGGTAATCAATGAGGTTTATGATCTGTTTATTGATCTGGATGCAACCGAAGAATACCTCAATTTCCCAATCTTGTATACCAATGCAAAACTGGGTGTAGCCCATAAGAAACCGGGTGATAGTTCCAAAAACCTGAAGTTACTTTTTGACACCATTATTTCCAAAATCCCCGGTCCCCAGTCTGATGATAATGCCACAATCCAGTTTTTAGTAACCAATCTCGATTATGATGCCTATGTAGGACAGATTGCCGTCGGCAGGCTGTCCAATGGAATATTGGAGATGAATACCACTTATAGTTTGTGCACTGAAAAGGGTATCACCCCGGGCATTAAGTTTTCAGCTCTGTATACATTTCAAAACCTTGAAAAAAAGCAGGTGGACAGGGTATTCTCCGGAGACATCATTGCCCTTGCCGGTGTTGACAATATCAGGATCGGGGATACTGTTTCTTCCCTGGAAAATCCCAAACCTCTGCCACGAATTCATGTGGACGATCCTACAATTTCAATGATATTTTATGTAAACAGCAGCCCATTTGCCGGCCGGGATGGTAAGTTTTTAACATCACGGCACATACGTGACCGGCTGCAAAAAGAAACGATGGGTAATGTTGCCATTAAATTAAAGGAAGTTGGCCGTGCCGATGCCTTTGAAGTTTGCGGACGCGGTGAATTGCAGATGGCAATACTGATCGAAACTATGCGTCGCGAGGGATATGAATTTATGGTATCCAAACCGCGGGTTATCACTAAGGAAATTGACGGCAAAACCTGCGAACCGGTGGAACACATTTTCATTGATGTTCCGGAAGACTATCTCGGCGTGGTTACCGAAAAATTATCTGTGCGTAAAGGCAGAATGTCGAACCTGGTGAACCACGGACACGGCAGAGTCAACCTCGAGTTCCTGATTCCATCACGCGGTCTGATCGGATTTCGCAGTCATTTTCTCACAGATACAAAAGGCTCGGGTGTTATGAACACTATATTCCAGGGATATGAACCCTGGTTTGGGAAAATACCGCAACGGACCACAGGCGCATTGGTGGCTGATCGTCCGGGGAAAATCAACACCTATGCCAGCCTGGCTATGGTGGACCGTGGTGAGCTGCTTCTGGAAGTTGGAACCCCGGTATATGAAGGTATGATCATTGGTGAGCGCAATCGTAGCGGTGATCTGGATGTAAACATTACCAAGGAGAAGAAATTAACAAACATGCGAAGCTCAACTTCCGAGGCGACCGTAACCCTCAGACCACCACGCATGCTCTCCCTGGATCAGTTGATTGAATTTATTGCCGAAGATGAACTGGTGGAAATCACTCCTAAAAACATCAGACTCTCCAAAATGGAGCGCGATAAACAGAAACGTGCTGCTACTGCCAGGAAGGAGAAGAAAATTGGTGAATCCGAGAATAATTAGAAAATGCTCGATGCTCGGTACTCGTTTCTGGATGCTGGCCAAATCATGAAAGAATGCCATCCTAAAAATCCATTTTCACCTTTTGCATCAATTCTTCATTCGTCTCAGTCATCTTCATCATTTTCAACATTCCCTGCATAGCCGCATCCGGTTCTAATCCGGCGATTTTACGTCTTAGTTTTGACACCCAGATCATTTCCTCATCCGAAAATAATAATTCCTCTTTACGTGTACCACTGGATCTGATATTGATTGCCGGAAAAATTCGGGCATCGGCAAGCGAGCGATCCAGTACAATCTCACTATTGCCGGTGCTTTTAAACTCTTCAAAGATATAATTATCCATTCGGGAACCTGTATCCACAAGGGCTGTGGCTATGACTGTCACCGATCCACCGTTTTCAACATTTCTTGCTAAACCAAAGAAACGGCGAGGAATTTCTAACGCTCTGGCATCCAGGCCGCCGGATAAGGTTCTGCGTGATCCCGTACCATGAATATTGAAAGCTCGTGACATACGTGTTATGCTATCCACAAGTACGACCACATCCCGTCCGCATTCCAGCTCACATCGAATATGGGCAAGGGTCAGTTCAGCCAGATTAACATGCGCTTCAACACTTTGGTCATTGGAACTTGCCAGCACCTCTGCATCCACACTTCGCCGAAAATGGGTTACCTCCTCAGGTCTTTCATCGATTAATAATACGACAACCCTCACATCGGGTTCACTGGACCTTATTGCACGGGTAATTTCCTCAAGAATACGGGTTTTGCCGGCCTTTGGCGGTGAGACTATTAATCCTCTTGTACCCTTGCCTATCGGGGCAATCAGGTCAATAATACGCATAGATATCAATCCCGAATCTCCCAGCCGCAAACGTTCATTAGGATTAATTGCCATTAGGCGATCAAACCGGACTCTGTTTTTAAATTCGGCAGGTGAAAAACAACCGATTTTTTCGATTGAATCGAGTTGAAGACCCTTTGAACTTTTTTTTATAAAACCGCTGATTTCTGCACCATCTTCAAGTCTGTATTCTCTGATTAATTGCGGTGATACCCAGGCATCCTCTGAACCTGGCTGAAAAGAACGGTTGGGATCGCGCAAAAATCCACTGCCTTTAGGAAGTCGTTTAAAAACGCCTCTCCCTTTATTCATCGATTTTTCTGAACTCATACGCAGGTCATCCTTTCCTGAAAACATAAATGCTTGCGGAACTGGTATCATCACTGTATTTATTTTTCTTATAATCCCCACAGTGGCTGTCAAATTTATAACCTGCATTTTTATGTACCTGGAGATAAGAATCAGTAATGCATGGATATAAAATTGCTGAATCATAAAATATTTCTTGTCCATCTTGTGTACATTTAGTAAGAAATTCCACCTGTTCACTTGATATATTATTATACTTCCGAATGAATTTGACCTTTTCCTCTACCACTTCAAGTACCGGGAAATCATATGTCGTTAATTTAAGAATTCTATCCCAGTTCACAGTCTGGAACAGCCAGACCCCGCCGGGCTTTAGCAATCGACAGATATCCTGCGTAAAAGATCCGAGCAATTTTGCCGGCAGATAAGACACTACATTCCCAATAGAAAATATTAAATCATGCATTTGGTTTAATTTTCCAATATCAGACATGTCCAGTGCTATAAATTCGACATCCGGATAATTTGCGATCCCCATACTTAACATATCCCTGTCGATATCAATAGCCGTAACCCGATTCCCGTCTCCGGCAATTTCACCTGCCATGCGACCGGTTCCACAACCGATATCCAATATAACTGAATTTTTATTATTGATGTGTTCTGCGATAAAAGAGTAAGCCATCTTGTTAAACGGAAACAATTTATCGTAGTATTGTGCAATTTTCGAGTAGAAAGACATGAGAAAAATTAAATAGTCTGGTTAATTCATACCGCAGCACAGGGCGGCAAACAAAACTATATGACCACCAAGCACAAGAAAATTCCAAATAACATATTCCAAATGACAAACAAAATCCAATTTCCA
>CAYULK010000078.1:0-11387 GCA_964445625.1 uncultured Calditrichota bacterium | reverse complement strand
CATCGCTTCAAAAGAAGAAGCCCTGGAGTGTTTCTCAAAATTCAAGAAAATGGATGATGTGGATGCTGTTATCCTGTTCTCCGGAACCTGGGTGTGGGCAGCCCATTTGATTGGACCTATCCGTGATTTTTCGTTTACAGGTAAAGGAATCGTTCTCTGGACAAATCCGGGATCCCAGGGTTGGAGACCGGTAGGCGGGCTGGTGATGCAAGGCGCCTTAAAAGAAGTTGGTATTCAACACCGTTTTGTTTATGGAGACTATCAGGATGCAAAAGAGATAAAAAGAATTGTTTCCTATTGCCGGGCCAGTTGCGAAAAAAACCGACTTAATTTGAGCACAATCGGTGTTTTTGGCGGCCGCGGTATGGGACAAACCTGTGGTGTTGCCGATCCTTCTCAATGGATGAAAATGTTTGGTGTGGATATCGACTCCCGGGATACTACCGAATTACTTAAAACCGCAGAGAGTGTAACAGCCGAAGAAGTTAAACAGGCAAGATCTGATATTCAGCCTTTTTTCGCGGAAACGATCCCTGATGATGAAACGGCGGAGCGGTCGATACGCCTTTATCTGGCATTAAAAAAAATAGTAAAGAAAGAGAACTGGTCTACTTATACCATACAGTCCTTCCCGGGGCTTGGTGATGATTACAGTGCTACCTGTTTTGCCCAGAGCATGATGTTAAATGACGGTATCGGAACATCAACCCTCTCTGATTTTAATACATTGTTGACTTCGAAAATACTGACTGATTTAAGCGAAGACCCCGTTTATTATGGTGATCTGCAGCATGTTGATAAATCTAACAATGAAATTAAAATTATCGGAGATGGTGCATGTCCACCTTCTCTGGCCGGTACATTAGGACCTGCCGGATTTGCTGAGCATGGGATTCCGACCGAAGGAGAAGCCGGTGGTTTATCAGTCAAATTGATTTGTAAACCGGGTGAAGGCGTATTGGCCAGAGTAGGCCGAAACAATGGTCAATTTGAAATGGTAATTGTTCGCTGTTCTATATTCGAGCCGTCTAAAGAAATACTGGAAAAGAGGCAGTTGGAATGTGGAATTCCATTTTGGCCACATGCTTTTGTAACAGCACATTGTGATATTGATGATCTTCTGCAGGCCTGGAATAATGAATATGCCGTTCTCGGGTATGGGGATCATCTGTATGACGAATTGGTAGCTTTTTGCGAACTGACCGGAATTAAGGCTGTAGCGTTGTAGGTTTTAGAAAGTTAAATTGTTGTGTGATTTCTAATAAGTAAAAAATGAACGTTCAATTTATAAAAAAAGTATTTAAACACAAAGCATGGCAGGTGATTTACTCTGCCAAAGATGGTGGCCGCCTGGATCGTTTAAGTTTTGACGGTTTTGATCTGTTGACAACCGAACCCGAGAAGTTTAAGCCACCGACAAATGATTATGGTAAATATGAGGAACGACCGGTCTATGGGTATGATGACTGTTTCCCTTCTGTAGAACCATGCAGGTTTCCGGGTATGGATTGGGATGTACCGGATCATGGGGAAGTATGCTATCTTCCGTTTCAGGTTGCTGAAATTGCCGATAAATTAACATTTAATGTAAAAAGCAGGATGCTTCCGGTCGAGCTAAAGCGAGAACTCCGCTTTAATGAGGATACCCTGATATGGGATTTTGAGGTCAGCAATAAAGGAGTAAACACGATCCCCTTTCAGCATGTAATACACCCGTTGATGCCTCTGAGCCCGGTGGTCAATCTTGATCTGCCCCATTTCCAGACAGTATTTGATGCCATCGCCGGTAAAAAACTGAAACTTGAAAATGCAAATGATGTTGAGAAATATTTACTGGATCAGAAACAGGGTACGGCAAATATGCTGTTTCTGCAAAATATACAGGATGACCATCTCAGCCTTGGGTTTGTAAACGGAATGCAACTTGAAATGACATATCCGAGAAATCATTTCAGTTCAATCGGAATCTGGTGGAATAATTCGGGATACCCGGATGAAGACGGTTGTCGCCGGAATGAGTGCGCATTCGAGCCAATTCCTGGTCTGACGAGTACTCTCACCGATGCTTACAAGAACGGAACTTGTATGATTGTAGCTCCCGGACAGAAATTAAACTGGCAGATAACCTGGAAGATCAGTAAATCGGACAAATAAGCATAGGACTTTAAAAGATCATCATCAGGATAAACCCGTTATGCCACTTTTTTTAAATAAGGAACAAGTTCAGGAAGTCTATGCTGAAGCAGCAGCACGGAAATGGGTTTTACCGACATTTAATTCCGAAAACCTTACGACCAGCGAAGCAATTTTGGCCTCTGCAATGGATTATGGCCGCAAGATCGGTGTTGAAGATTTACCGATTATCATTGGTATCACAAATAATTATGTACCCCGTCCCCAGTCGGTTTTATATACGCATACGCGAAAATGGCAGATCGGATTGAAATTATTCCTGGAAGATCTGAAGATACTTACATCGCAAGAGTCACCCTATGCCAACCTGAAAGTAATGATTCACCTTGATCATATTCAGTGGGATATCGATGAACAACTTTTTTTATGGGGTATGGATCAATTTTCCTCTATCATGTATGACGCCTCTACATTGCCCTTAGATCAGAACATCAAAAAGACAGCGGAATTTACAGAAAAACACAGTGATAAAATTCTGATCGAAGGAGCTTGCGATGAGATCGGTAATTCCGCGGAAAATAATAATCTGACTTCCCCGGAGGATGCCGGGAGATACCAAAATAAAACCGGGGTGGATATTATCGTAGCCAACCTGGGCACTGAACACCGGGCGTCAGCATCTGAGCTAAAATATAATGGCCGGTTGGCCAGGGAAATCATAAAAAAAACCGGACCCTGCCTTTGTCTGCACGGGACGTCATCGGTCGCGGATCAGTATCTGTCGCGACTCTTTGCTGACGGTATCCGCAAGGTAAATATCTGGACGACTCTCGAACGGGACAGTTCATCTGTACTCTTTCGAAAGATGATTGAAAATGCGGTAAACATCATCGGGCCTTCCAGGGCGGATGAGTTAATATCTGAGGGATTGCTTGGTGCAAGGGCAGATTTAAACAGCAAACCATCAATTGATTATTATACGACAACATACCGCCAGAATGAAATATTTAATCATATGAAGTCAAATATTTTACATTATTTAAGTATATTTTATCCTGCCAGGTCAAATTAATTAAGGAAGTACGTGAACTATCTGGGTATTGATATAGGTACGAGCGGTTGCAAAACTGTTGTATTCGGTGAGAGTGGTCAGCAACTTGCACTGGCAAATCGTGAGTACGATGTTATCTTTACGAATGACGGTGGTGCTGAACTGGATTCTGAAATAGTCATACAAAACTGTTTTGATACCATTCGTGAATGTGCACAACAAGTTGCAACCAACTCTATTGCCGGCCTGGGAATCTCCTCCCAGGGTGAAGCCTTCACGGCAATTGGCAATAATGATGAGGCACTGTGCCGGGCGATGATCTCCTCCGATATGCGGTCTGAACCATATGTAAATGAATGGACACAAAAAATTGGCAAAGAAAAACTGTACCGGATAACAGGACACACGGCCCACCCCATGTTCACCCTGTTTAAACTGTTTTGGCTAAAGCAGAATAAGCCCGGAATCTGGAATGAGGCAGTAAAGTTTTTTTGCTTTGAAGATCTGCTCCAGTTCAGGTTGGGACTTGATCCGGCCATCAGCTGGTCATTGGCCGGACGTACTATGATGTTCGATGTGCAAAAACATGAATGGGATAGTGAAATATTACAAATAGTCGGACTCAAAAAAAATCAGTTAGCCGGACCAATGGCCCCCGGTAGTGTAGTGGGAAATCTTGATAAACGGATTACTACCAGCCTCGGACTTGCCGCGGGTGCAATTGTTGTAACAGGGGGGCATGATCAGCCCTGCGGAGCACTGGGGGCCGGCGTGGTCAGGTCAGGTATGGGTATGTATGCCACAGGATCAGTGGAATGTATTACGCCGGCAATCGACAAGCCGGTTTTCTCAGATGATTTGCGCAGACATAACCTGTGTACCTATGATCATGTGGTAAAAGACATGTATATCACCGTGGCATACAGCCTCACCGGTGGAAATATTCTAAAGTGGTTCCGTGATGAATTTGGTTTTGAAGAGATCACACAGGCGGAACGAACCGGGGTTAATGCATACGAATTATTATTAGAAAAAGCAGGGGATAAGCCTTCTGATCTCTTGGTTTTGCCCTATTTTACGCCATCCGGAACACCATATTTTGACACAAAAACCAGAGGCGCCATTATTGGACTACGCTTAGCGACGAGCCGGGGTGAATTTATCCGCGCACTGCTGGAAGGTGTTGCCTTTGAGATGCGTCTCAATCTGGATATCCTGGAAAAATCAGGGATCGGGATCACTGAATTACGGGCCATTGGCGGCGGAGCCAAATCACAAACCTGGACGCAGTTAAAAGCCGACGTTACAGGTAGAAAAATAACGACTTTAAATAAATCCGAAGCCGGATGCCTGGGTGTTGCCATGCTTGCCTGTGCGGCCCACACAGATAATACAGTCCGGGAATTAGCCGCCAGGTGGGTTAAAACCGAAACCACGATCAGCCCGGACCCGCAAAATAAAAAGTGGTATGATGACCGTTTTATACAATACCGGAAATTATATGGTGCCATTAAGAAAATCGATCTATGATTTGAATAATTTCGCAAGCTATTTTTAGGAGAATATAAAATACCAAATATGAACCGGAGAAACTTTAACAAAAATCTCTTGAAAGGCATGAGCACAGCTGCTTTGGCGGCTACAGGTGTCCTCTCTGTATCAGATAAGGCACAGAGTCAAACACTCAAAAAGCCAAACATTGTATTCATATGTTCCGATCAACATAGTAATAATTATTCAGGTTATATGGGCCATCCCTTTGTGAAAACACCAAATCTTGATAATCTGGCAAATCAGGGTGTTGTATTCAGCAGTAATTATACCGGAAATCCGGTCTGTGTTCCGGGGCGTTCCAGTATGATGACAGGTATGTATGCATCTGATTGCAATTCTTTTTGTAATTCAACAGTTTGGGATGGGAGTCATCCGTTATGGTCCAAGCGTTTACAAGAAGCCGGTTACTATTGCCGGGCTACCGGTAAACTGGATCTGAATGATCAATTTGATACAGGATTGGTAGAAGTTGATACCAATCATGGTCATGCCCATAATCCTGATATCACCTCACTCTTTAGAAGACCGGTCGGTTATCGGATGAAAGAGCGTGATAGTGTTAATGGAAAATCCAGAAATGTCAGGAACGATGACGAAAATAAAGCTAAGAGAGCATTAAATTTCATTCAAAATGAAGCTTCCGATATGGATAAGCCCTGGATGTTGTATGTCGGTTTTTACCAACCACATCCTGAATTTGAAGCATTCGAGGAATACTTTGATCTGTATTATCCCAATATGGTTAATATGCCTAATATCCCACCGGGTCATATCGAAAATCTTCATTTAGTATATCAGGAGCTGCGACATTTCAAACGTATTGCCACACCTATACCCGAAGATCGTATACGTCGTGCCCGTGCTGCCTATTACGGTCTGATTTCCGAATTAGATGAATACATTGGATTGCTTATTAACGCCTTGAAAAAAAATGGTTTATTGGAAAATACAATTATTGTTTATACATCTGATCACGGTGAATCCCTGGGTGAACATGGTCTGTGGTATAAGAATAATCTTTATGACGTTGCTGCGCGTGTTCCCCTGATCATCAATGGCCCTGATATTCCCAGGGGAGTAAGAGTCGATGTGCCGGTTGGACATGTGGATTTAGCAGCCACTATACTCGAGTGGGCCGGGATAGAAAAACCATCAGAATCGCGTGGCCATTCTTTGACACCGCTTATGAATGGACGTTCAAACGATCATCCCGGATTTGCCTTTAGCGAAACACATTCGGAAGGCAATTGTACAGGATCTTTTATGATTTGTAAGGGAAACTGGAAATATATACACTTTACATGGTATGAAGATTTATTATTTAACATAAAAGATGATCCCTTTGAGTTTACTAACCGTATAAACGATCCATCTGCAAATGAAAAAGTGGTTGAATTGAAGGGTATCCTTAACAACTTAATGGATACAGAAGAAACTACCTTACGTGCATTTAGAAAACAGGATGAAATTTTAAGAAATCTGTCTCAGCGTCTGTCTGCAGAAGAGCTATATGATACATTTTTAAGCCGGTTGGGAAGAGGCCAGGCACAATCAATGGCAAAAATGGTTAAAGAAAAATATTCGTGAAGATACTTATACCTAAAACAAATGTTTGGCTATTGGAATTTAGATTATTGGAGATAAATCTTGAATTTACCTAAATACAACAAAATAACTTTATTCATTCTGTTAATGGTCTCCGTCACACACGCCGATATAAAACTCCCCTCGATATTGGGCAGCCACATGGTCATCCAGCAGAATACTGTGATAAAAATTTGGGGTTGGGCTGAGGCGGGTGAGAAAATAAATGTAAGAGGGAGCTGGCAGAAATCAGGTGCTTCAACTATGGCAGATGAGAAAGGGGAATGGATCACTGTAATTAATTCTCCCTCTGCCGGCGGACCCTATGAAATACTCATTGAAGGTAAAAATAAAATAGTTTTGCAGGATATCCTGGCAGGGGAAGTATGGGTTGCTTCCGGGCAGTCAAATATGGCCATGGCTTTAAGACGTTGTGAGAATGCCGAAGCAGAAATAACGGCCGCTGACTATCCGGATATTCGATTATTTCATGTTGAACGAATTCATAATGAAAAACCACAGGATGATTGTACCGGATCATGGGTCAAATGTACTCCGCAATCAGTTGGTGACTTTTCTGCTGTAGCCTATTACTTTGGCCGGAAATTACATAAGGAACTCGATCTTCCCGTCGGATTAATCAGCTCAAGTAAAGGCGGTTCACCGGCAGAAGCTTGGATGAGCATAGAAGGCCTGAAAAACGCATCATTGTTGTCCGAATTGGAAGAAATGTGGCATAAATGGCAACAGGAATTTCCCGAAGCAGAAGAAACATACCAAAAAAAATATAAAATCTGGCTGACAGAAAAAAAGCAGGCAGAGAAAAAAGATAAACCAGAGCCCAAAGAGCCTCGAAAACCAATTGCCTATAACATGATTACAAAACCCCACCGCAGACCAGGTGCTTTATACAATGCTATGATAGTGCCTTTATTACATTTTAAAGTTAAAGGTGTTATCTGGTACCAGGGAGAAAATAATGTGGACCGGCCGGTTCAGTATCGAAAACTGTTTCCGGCCTTGATTGAAAGCTGGCGGGCAGACCGGCAACAGAAAGATATGTCATTTTATTATGCACAGATCGCACCTTTCCGGTATACGGGTGAAGAGAAGGCGGCCTCCCTGTTGCGTGAAGCACAGACAATGGCCATGACAGTTCCCAATACCGGCATGGCAGTTACGGCTGATATCGGCAATATCGATGATATCCATCCCAAAAATAAAAAAGATGTCGGGGAAAGACTTGCCTTATGGGCTCTGGCAAAGACCTATGATAATGATAAAATAGTCTGTTCCGGTCCATTGTATCGCTCAATGCAAATCGAAAACAGCAGTATTCGAATTAGTTTTGATTATGCAAAGACAGGTTTGGCAAGAAAGGGAGATTCACTGACTCATTTTAGGATTGCCGGAAAGGATCAAAAATTTTACCCGGCCAATGCGATTATCGAGGGTTCTGCCATATTAGTGAGTAGTCAAAAGGTTGCGAATCCGGTAGCCGTCAGATATGGCTGGCACATTGCAACTATGCCGAATTTGTACAATCGTGAGGGCCTGCCGGCAGTACCCTTCAGAACCGATGATTGGGATTAGTTAGCTGAGAAATAATGCATAGCAGAGAACGAAAATAGAGGTGCCCGCTGAGAATATCTTAACCATGCAGGATACTATGTACAGTCATGGTAAATATTAAGAGATGAAAAAAACTGCAATATCCATCTCAGGTAAGGAATTCGGTAAAATATCTGCTAAAGAACATTAAGGAAAGTGGTATGTTTGGTTTACATATATTAGATATCATTGCAATTGTAATATATTTTCTAATCGTTATTGGAATCGGTATACTGGCCAAACGACGTGTCAGAAGTGAGGAAGATTATTTTATGGGTGGGCGCAGGTTTGGTAAACTCGTATCTGTTTTCCTGGCCTTTGGATCGGGAACAAGCTCGGATACTGCCATATCAGCCTCAAGAGAAACATACCGTGCGGGAATGTCCGGTATCTGGATCCAGTTGTTGTGGCTTTTTATAACACCATTTTACTGGATCATTGCACCCTGGTACCGCCGCCTGCGTGTGATCACCGGCGGTGATTATTTTCAGGACCGGTTTAACAGCAAAGTTCTGACAGGGCTATATGTGGGTTTTAGTTTTTTATTCCTGATGTTTAATATTGCTGTCGCACTGACAGCCATCGGTAAAACAGTTGAAATTGTAACCGTCAAACCGGAGAGTGCGCTAAGCCGGATAGAGCAAAAAAATGTGGATCAATATTCCGAATATAGTGAATTAAAGTCCGGTGAGAGCGAATTGAGCGGTGATGCGCAAAAAAGATATCTGGAGCTCAAGTTAAAAGCAGAAAAAAAAGAAATACGTCCCTATTATTCTTTTTTATCGACGGCACAAGTTCTTCCGGTCATTGCTCTGATTATTATTATATATGGAGTACTGGGTGGATTATTCGCTGCTGCCTGGACCGACACATTGCAGGGTATCTTAATCCTTGTCCTGTCCCTGCTGTTATTACCTAATGGTCTGTACCAGGTGGGCTGGTTCTCCGGACTTCATGCCAGTGTGCCGGACAACATGTTTCATATCATCCAGTCTACGGCAACCAGTGAATATACATGGTACTATATTCTTGTCCTGATCACCATGAACCTTGTCGGAGCAATTGCGCAACCTCATTTTTTTGCCACTGCCGGCGGTAGTGCAAAAAATGAGATAACCGCGCGTATCGGTATGGTGTTTGGTAATTTTTTAAAACGGTTCACAACAATTATGTGGGGATTGACCGGGATAATGGCCTTTGCCCTGTTTGGAAAAGTAGTCAGCGATCCTGATATGATCTGGGGCTATGCAACAAGGATGTTACTGGGCCCCGGTTTTGTCGGAGTAATGATTGCCTGTCTGCTGGCGGCAGTGATGTCCAGCGCCGATGCTTTTATGATATGTGGATCGGCGCTGTTTACGAGAAATTTTTACCAGTATCTGTTACCGGATAAAAGTGATCAACATTATGTACTGGTAGGGCGGGTGGTATCCGTGGGCATGATTACCGGTGCAATCCTGTTGAGTTTTTCCTTCAATAATATTTTAAGCCTGATCAAGTATATCTGGCAATTGCCGGTGATATTCGGACCGATATTCTGGTTGAGCCTTTTCTGGAGACGGCTATCCAAAACAGCTGCCTTGTCAGCGGTGACATATTCCTGGATCATGATCGTGTTGCTGCCGTTTATGTTTTCCGGGATTTCGTGGTTTACAACTCATGAACAGTCGGAAATAATAAAATATCCAAATTTACTGGCCCTGTATCTGGCCGGATTTGACCTGAGCGGCTTATCTTTCTCATGGCTGATGACCATCAATTATGCCATGCAGGTAGTTATACCTTTTATTATTTTATTTGCAATCAGTTATATATCCTCGCCTCCTGAAAAAAGATTACTCGATAGCATATTTGCCAGGTTTCATACACCGGTGGTCGATGATAAGCAGGAAGATGAAAAGCAAATCCAACGATATGTTGATAATCCGCATATCTACGATGATCAAAAATTGTTTCCGGATAGTGATTGGGAACTTACCCGCCCGGAAAAGATAACTGTTGCAGGTTTTTTTGGCTGTATGGTCCTGGCCGTGGCCATTCTGGGTTTTGCCCTTTTGATTTCTAGTCTGAAGATACCATAACCGTAAAAATAATTGTTGATGATGGTTGCGACAGATACTTTTATGGGAGGAAATCTAAGACATGTTGTGAACAGAGTGAGTGGATATATAGACCCATCTATCACAACATGGCGATTAATTCAGTTTATCTGGAGTGAATAAAAAGATATGAATATTGTAATTTTAGATGGATACACAACAAATCCCGGGGATTTGAGTTGGGAAGAATTTCAATCTCTTGGGCAATGTAGCATTTATGATCGGACCTCATTTGAAGAAGTGATCCATAGGGCAAAACATGCTGATGTTTTGATTACAAATAAATGTATTATCAACCGGGATACAATCTCCGCCCTTAAGAATTTAAAATATATCGGTGTATTAGCAACTGGTTATAATGTCGTGGATATTGAGGCTGCGAAAGAAAGAGGAATTCCCGTAACAAATATACCTGCATATGCTACGCAGTCTGTGGCCCAAATGACTATGGCATTATTATTAGAGTTAACTCAACATGTTAGTTCTCATTCTCAGACTGTCAGGGATGGTCGTTGGTCAAATGCCAAAGACTGGTGTTATTGGGATTATCCTCTCATTGAGCTCGCCGGGAAAATTATGGGAATCATTGGATTTGGCAGGATAGGAAGAACGACAGCTAAAATAGTAGATGTATTTGGAATGAGTGTATTAGCGTATGACAAATATCCACAAAAAGATTTCCCGGGATACGTGCAAATGTCCGATTTGGACACAATTTTCAAGGAAAGTGATGTAATTAGCTTGCATTGTCCATTGACCGAGGATAACAAATATTTATTAAATTCCGGGAAATTTGCAATGATGAAATCCAGCGCTCTTATCCTTAATACAAGCCGGGGACCATTGATTAATGAAAAAGATTTAGCAGAAGCACTAAATAATGGGATAATCGCGGGTGCCGGACTTGATGTATTATCAAAAGAACCACCGGATAAAAACAATCCACTCTTCCAGGCGAGAAATTGTATCATTACACCTCATCTTGCCTGGGCAACAAAATCAGCCCGAACGCGTCTGATGAAGGCAGCAGCAGATAACATACGCAGTTATCTGGCCGGCCAAACTCAAAATGTGGTTAATGGGATCTGAAATTTAGTTAGTAAATAAAAATCGGGAAGCAAATTAATGAAATACCGCATATTTTTGTCCGGATCCGGAATTGCCCGGGAAGCGGAGGAAATTTTGTTGCGTGAAAATTGTCTGCTATTAGCCGGTGATCCAAATGATACAGCTGAGGACATTGCCCAAAAACTATCAAAATTTAAGCCCCATGCTTTGATTGTTCGTCAGGGGAAAATTTCCGCTCAGGTAATGGATGCCGCTCCGGATCTAAAGATTATATCCAAACATGGTGT
>CAYULK010000077.1:0-11488 GCA_964445625.1 uncultured Calditrichota bacterium | reverse complement strand
GAATCTTGTTGAGATTCCTGAAGCTACAGAAGCCGGTAAGGTAAGTTAAAAAACCCAACAATCGCATCCACTGGGACTGCAAAAAGTGCCGCTTTTTGCTGCCAGTGATGCGAGGCATTTACCAAGGAAATATTGTGGAAATACATACAAAATTAACTGAACTTGATGACCAGCAGCTCCCATTCCGGTTAGAATGCGGTACGGTTCTGGAAAAAATCTCGATTGCGTATGAAGAGTACGGCCGTCGAAACAGCGCCGGGAATAACACTATTCTTGTTTGCCATGCCCTCACCGGGGACGCCCATGCTGCCGGAATAAGTGTAAATTCAGACGATATTTTAACTATAATTCCTATGCTGAAAGCTATAAAAAAGGGATATACGGGTTGGTGGGATGGCATGATTGGCCCCGATAAATCATTTAATACTAATAAATATCACATCATATGTACAAATATTCTGGGCAGTTGTTATGGTACAACCGGACCGGTGAGTATAAATCCACAAACAAAAAAGCCGTATAATTCAGACTTTCCGGTCATCACGGTGCGGGATATGGTCAGGTTGCAGCATCTCTTTTTATCTCAGATCGGGATAAACCAGCTATTGACTGTCACCGGCGGTTCACTGGGCGGTATGCAGACGTTGGAATGGGCGATCATGTATCCCGATAATGTCCGGGCAATTATTCCGATCGCAACTGCTGCCCGCCATTCGGATTGGTGTATTGGGATAAACCACCTGGCACGTCAGGCTATCAGCAATGATCCCCACTGGAAATCCGGCCGTTATACGAAACAACCGCGGCAGGGTTTAAGTCTGGCCCGGGAGATTGCCATGATATCATATCGTGCCGATGCCATCTTTAATGAACGGTTTCAACGCAGCCGGCAGACTATTGATGGGCATTTAACTGATATTGATAATATTTTTCAGGTGGAAAGTTATCTGAAATATCAGGGGGAGAAACTGGTTAAGCGTTTTGATGCCAATACTTATATGCGGCTTTCCCATGCCATGGATCTGCATGATGTGGGATTTGAAAGAGATGGAGTTGAACGGGCGTTAAGTACCATTGAATCGTTAGCGTTGTGCATCGGTATCGACTCTGATATTTTATATCCGGCACATGAACAACGCTCAATTGCTGATCAGATTCCACAAGCGGATTATAAAGAAATTAAATCTAAGTTCGGGCATGATGCATTTCTGGTCGAATTTGCACAGATGAATCACTTTATCAGTAAATTTTTAAACAAACTGTAATTGATTAGAAATAATTTCAATATCTGCGTTCCCAGGTACAACTTGGGAACGAGACTAGTAAATAAACAGCAGGTTAAGAATGATTATAATGAAATTTGGCGGCACATCCATGAGAGATGCAGCTGCTATGAGAAATGTTGAAAAAATAATACAAAAGCATCTGTCACAGAAGCCGGTTGTCGTGCTTTCAGCTATGGCAGGTGTAACCGATCTGCTTGAAGATGCTGTTCAGGCAGCTGTAAACCAGGATATTGTTGTTTTAACAGAAATTTTAACCAAAATTGAAAATGTGCATATCCAGGCAGCCAAAGATCTGTTTGATTCCCAGTCAATACTCACCGGTATTGAAAAAGTGATCCACGAGGAGCTGCAAAGCCTGATCACGCTGCTCAATGCGACAAAAACGATCCGGGTTGAAAGTGAAGATATTGTTCATGCTATTCTATCCACCGGCGAATTATTATCTTCAAGAATCTTGTATACCATAATCAAAGAATCCGGAATCAAGATTGGTTTTTTTGATGTCCGCCAGATTATGATTACGCGTAAAGAACATGATGAAATTATGCCTGATCTGGTACAGATCGGGACAAGAGCAAATGATTTATTATTACCCATGATCGAAGACAATGATATCGTTGTAACACAGGGATTTATTGCACAATCATCAGAAGGGGCTCCAAGTACGCTCGGCAGGAATGGATCTGATCACAGTGCCTCTTTAATCGGTGCGGCTCTGCAATCAGATGAAATTCAAATCTGGACAGATGTAGACGGAATTCTGACCGGGGATCCCTCCATAATAAAAGATGCCCGACTGCTAAAATACATGACCTTCGAAGAAGCATGTGAATTGGCCTATTTTGGCGCCCGGGTATTACATCCGGCCTCAATTCAACCAGCCCTGGGAAAGGGAATACCGGTACGCATTCTGAATTCGAATTTTCCCGAAGAACCGGGGACACTTGTTGTTTCCGAGAGAAACGAAAATGATGAGGATATTATAAAATCAGTCGTTTATAAAGAAGGCATTACTTTACTTACGGTTGAATCGTCGCACCTGTTACTGTCACCACGCATAATGGGTGAGTTTTTCAAACATTTATCTGCGCACGGTAAACGGGTATACCTGGTTTCAAAATCAGCGACCAAATTAACCCTGACAATTGAAAGCAGAACAGATCTGCATCATCTTTTAAATAAAATTGATCATATTGGAGATGTATCAATTGAGAAAAATAAAGCTATCGTGAGTATCGTCGGCGAAGGGATCAAGAAGAATCCGCAGGTAATCTGGAAGATTATCCAAATGATGACAGAACAAAATATTACGCTTGAGTTAATCTCTCAGGTGGCATCGCAAATCAGCTTTATGTTTATCATTGCTGAGAATGATATTGAAAAAACAGTTAAATTATTGCATGAAAACTTTATCAATATAAAATCATAGCGCTGTAAACAGTGCTGACTAAAGTTATAAGTGATTTAAAGTGACCAAAGTGTCTAAAAAACTTTTATCCACAGATTACACTGATTAGCACAGATTAAAAATATATTATAAAAAAATCCGCGAGAATCAGCTTTATCCGTGTAATCCCTGCCCGCCGGCAGGCGTGGCGCGTGCCATAAATATCGTTGCATATTTGCGATATATATTTTCTCAAAAGTAATAATTTTGCCAAAATAATGAATTTCTTGAATACAATAATATAGGTGAGTTTCCAAGTACAACCTGGGAACCAGGATGGGGATGAATCATAGATGGCAGCAGTCAGAATTCAGCCCGGCATACTGAGCGAAACTTCCTTATAACTGTCGACCGCATCATCGACACTGTCGAAGACAAGGAATAAGCCATCCAGTTTCGTGATAGTCAAAAGATTCTGAATTTTAATATTTATTCCCACCAGTCGGAGATCTCCGCCGGAGTGGCGTACTGTGGTTAATCCACCGATAATTGCTCCGATTCCCACACTGCCAACCCAGTGCACATCGCTCAGGTCAACAACCAGCTTTATTATGTCCTCCGCCAGAGACTGTTTGATCGATTCATGAATGACCTCCGCTTCAGGACAGTCCTTGATGTTGCCCGAAACGTATATGACAGCAACATCATCGTAATTTGTTTTATTTATTTCCATTTTAATTAATCCTTTTAGAAAATAAATCGTTTCATTAAATTTATACGGATTAGTTGACAAAAGTTGCAAGGAAATTAATAATGAGAATTATTACATTCAAATTGATTTTTATTAGTATTTACTTCTTGTGCTTTCACCCTTTGAACTCCCAGACGATACCAGTATATCCAAACATGGAAATTTCTGATATATTTATAACTATTGAAGCGGATTCATTAGATCTGATACTCGCAACAGGCAATGAAGAGTCGGATCATGAATATCCGGCCACATTCATTTTTCATAATTCTTTTACTTATGATACAGTTGCCAATGTTGGCTTTCGTTTGCGCGGAAATACGTCACGATATTCACAAAAAAAATCCTTCAAGGTGTCTTTTAACACCTTCCAACCGGGATTAAAATTTTACGGATATGAAAAGCTCAATCTTAATGGTGAACATAACGATCCATCAATAATACGCTCAAAATTATCATGGGATTTGTTTAAGACATTAGGTGTCCCATCATCGAATGCCAGCTATGTTCGTTTATATCCACGAGATATATATCGGATTTAGAACAAAATTTCCTCGTGAATATTGTCCCTTTTATAGCAACTGTAAATCATTATCCGAGTGCTGTGCAAATAACAGATTCGATCCATATTGTTACCATCGTCCGGGATGATCACTCACTTGATTTAGTTAAACTTTTTTATATGGAAGAAGGTTTATGGAGCAGCACAGCTATGATATTGACTGAAAGTATCAGCGGTGTGATAAACGAGTTTACTTATTCTGTTACTCTGCCTCCATTTCAATCGGATAATTATTTTAATTGTTATATTGCTGCTGTTGATGATTCGGGTGAGGTGGCGACGCTGCCAATTGATGCACAGGGAATTATTTCTCAGTGCGAATTGATTACGAAATTCCAAAATTATATATAAATGAGTTTCTGGCAAGTAATGACAGTCTTTTTGCTGACAATTTCGGTGAGTACGACGACTGGATTGAAATATATAACGATGAGTCGCAAGATATTAATTTGCAGGGTTTTTATCTATCCGATCATTTCGATAATCCCGATAAATGGGCGTTTCCTGATACAGTGATCAGGGCCGGTGCCTTTTTACTTCTCTGGGCAGATGAGGATCAGGAACAGGGTAGCCTGCATACCAATTTTAAGATAAATAAAGCGGGCGAACAATTAGGCATATTCAATTCGGATAGCACAAATTTTGCCCCGGTTGATACTTTTTCATTTAAGATGCAAACAACAAATATTTCATATGGTAGATTTCCAGATGGTGCGGAAGTCTGGCAGACATTTGATCCTCCTACGCCCGGATCAGCAAATCACACTGTGAACGACGTCGCTGATCATTCCGGATACTTGCCATCAAAGTTCAGATTAGAACAAAACTATCCTAATCCTTTTAACCCTGCTACAATGATTGAATTTAATATTTCTCACATATCGCATGTAATTCTCTCTATTTACGATATTTCCGGACGCCTGGTCGATGTTGTGATTAACAAAGAACTGTCAGCCGGATCGCATCAGGTTAAATGGAAAGCGCAATCCTATGCCGGTGGCATCTATCTTTATCATCTTATAGCAGGCAACCATAGTGCTGTGAAGAAAATGATATTACTGCACTAATGTATTACTATACCACGTCGAAAATATGTGATAATAAATAGATAATTGCAAAACGCACAGATCTGGTTGTATATATTCTATCAGCGAAGCGGAATATGATAAGATATTTAATACTTCTTTTTTCCATATGTATACTTTTCCCCACCCTGCTTGACGGGCACCGTGACAATCTGTTTAAAGATATAAAGTTTGACCGGATTTCTATCGAGGAAGGACTTTCTCAGGTCACCGTTTATTCATTGATCCAGGATTACCGCGGATTCATCTGGATTGGTACCATGGACGGATTGAATAAATATGACGGCTACACTTTTACGATATACCGGCATGACACATATGATTCCACCTCGATATCCAATAACCGGATTCGTGTTATCTTTGAGGACAGTCGAAAAAAACTCTGGATCGGCACAGATCACGGACTTAATGTGTATGATCCTGATAAGGATGAATTCCGGTCGATTTTAAAGATACCGGGAAAACAGCACACGATCAGTAGCAATTTTATCCAGGCTATATGTGAAGACCACAACGGTAATCTCTGGATAGGTACCGCAGCTGGTTTAAACCGCTATGACCCGTTCACCGGTGTATACAAGAAATATATGCACGATGACAATGATGACCGATCCCTGACGGATAATTCGGTGAATACTCTGCTTTGCGATCATCAAAATAATATTTGGATCGGTACATCGCATGGCTTGCAGATGCTTAAAAACGGAACTGGTAAATTGCTTACGGTATCATCTCTGCCCGGATTTTCGGGGCAGAATATCAGAACAATTTTTGAAGACGCAGAAAACAACATAATAATCGGAACTTCTGCCGGGATGGCAGTAATTGACAATTCCGGACCTGATATAGCATTTAAAACATATCATTCAGGGCTATTCGGTCACACCGCTTCTCTTTCCGTAAACCGGTTTTTACAGGATAAAATGTTGAATTTGTGGGCTGGTACCTCCCATGGTTTATACCTCGTATCACCTGATCAAAAAACTTTAACCTGTTTCATGCATAAACCAGAGGATCCCTTTAGTCTCAGTCATGATGACATCCAGGTGATTATTAGAGACCGGAACGGCAATTTATGGATTGGAACTTATGGCGGAGGTGCCAACAAGTTTGAATTACGCATGGGACACTTTGAGGGTATTTCATTCAGCTCCTCGCAGGAAAAGTTTGTTTATGCAATTAATGAAGATCCTTCAGGAAACATCTGGGTTGGCTCGAATGCCGGTGTGAAAAAGTTTGATCATGAAATGAACCTGATGGCACGGCTGGATTACAATCCGCCCAATGCTAACTCGTTAAGTGATAACCGGGTACGCAGCCTGTTCATTGATCGTGAGGACTTTATCTGGGTGGGCTCGTATGGTGGTATTGATATTTACGATCCAAAATTAAATAAATACAGGATCTATCAGCACAAGGAAGGTGATCCTTACAGTCTGAGCGAAAATACTGTGATTCATATATTTGAAGATAAGGATGGAGATATATGGATTGGTACCCGGGACGGACTTAATCTGTTTGACAGGAAAACGGAAAAATTCTATGTCTACCGGCATGATCCTAACGACCCGGCCAGTATCAGCGAAAATCAGATACGACGGATTTTTGAGGATCATCATGGAAATCTCTGGATCGCTACATATGGCGGCGGCCTGAATTTATTCAATCCCGCCAACAATTCATTTACCATATTTAAAAACAATCCCCGTGATCCGGGTTCTATCAGTAGCAATTTTATTTATTCAATTTTCCTCGATTCCAGGCAAAATTTGTGGATCGGAACTTATGGTGGCGGTCTGAACAGATTTGATTACGACACAGGAACGTTTGAAGTTTTTAAAAAGACTGACGGGTTGGCAAACGATTTGGTTTACGGCATCATGGAAGACAATAACGGGAATCTCTGGATGAGTACAAACCGCGGTCTTTCCAAATTTTTTGTTGCTTCAGCCAAAAACAGAAGGACAGGCAAAACTCCACATTTCAGAAATTATGATACCGGTGATGGTTTGCTGAGCAACGAGTTCAATTTCGGAGCATACTACAAATCGTCAAATGGAGTAATGTATTTTGGCTGCATTAGTGGTCTGATCTTTTTTAAACCGGAGGAAATAAAAGATAACCTTATACCACCTGAGATTATAATAACAGATTTTAAAATTTCCAATAACAAGGTAGATGTCAGCCCGGAGGGGCCGCTAACAAAGCACATTAATCAGGCAAATCAGATAGATCTATCATACAAGGATAATGTGATTACTTTTGAATTTGCCGGCATACACTATTCTAATCCGGTAAAAAACATATATGCTCATATGCTGGAAGGAGTTGACAGGGGATGGGTTTATACAAATGCCAGCCGTAGATATGCAACTTATACCACTTTACCGGGTGGTGAATATATCTTCCGTGTCCGGGCAGCGAATAGTGATGGCATCTGGAATGAAAAAAGCAGGGATCTAAAAATTATCATTACGCCCCCGTTCTGGGAAACATGGTTGTTTAAAGGAATCTTATCATTCACTATTATAATTATAATTCTGGTACTCACGCGCGTACGTACCCGGCAGATAAAATTACGGAACAAATACCTGGAATCGATCAATGCTGAGCTGAATAAAAATATACAGCACCGCAAAAAGGTTGAACATGATCTTCAGGAAAGTGAAGAAAAATACCGTACCTTGACGACAAATCTTAATGCCGGGATATATCGTATAAAACCACAATTGAAGGGTAAATTTGTTGAAGTAAATCCGGCACTGATTAAAATTTTTGGCTATAAAAACAAGAGTGAACTATTAAAAGTACCTGTTGAGCAGCTATATCAAAATCCTCTGGATAGAAAAATTTTTGTAAAAGATATAAATAGATTAGGACATGTTGAAAACCGGGAGATGGTATTAATAAAAAAAGACGGTTCGCCGGTTTGGTGCTCTATCAATTCTGTAGCGGTAAAGAATGAAGCCGGAGATATTATTTATCATGATGGCTTAATCGATGATATCACCGAAAAAAAAATAATGGAAAACCGTATCCGGCAAACGCAAAAGATGGAAGCGATTGGACAATTGGCAGGTGGGGTGGCCCATGATTTTAATAATATTTTAACAGTCATTCAGGGTCATGCCGAATTGGGTATGATGAAAGCCGACAAGAATACTCCCGTATATAAAGATTTGCGTGAAATTCATACCAGTGGTAAGCGTGCCGGAAATTTAACACGACAATTGCTCGCTTTTAGCCGTAAACAGCCGATGGCTCTGCAAATACTGGATATCAACAATGTAATCACGAATCTGGAGAAAATGGTTCGACGGCTGATTGGTGAAGATATTAATATTAAAATTAATCTCGCATCCGGTCTGCCGGCAATAAACGCCGATCCGGGTCAATTGGAACAAATCCTGCTGAATATTCTAATCAATGCCCGTGATGCAATAAATGCCACTAATTCAGGTAATAACCGTACAATTCATATCGATACACAGTATATAAAAATTGACAAAGAATTTATCATGAATCATCCGGGTAGTAAAGCCGGGGCACATATCCTCATGGCTATTAGCGATACGGGAACCGGAATGGATGAGAAGATCAAAACAAAAATTTTTGATCCGTTTTTTACAACAAAGGAACCAGGAAAAGGGACCGGTCTGGGTTTGGCTACCGTATTTGGTATTGTTAAACAAAATAATGGCAGTATTTATGTCGTGACCGAACCGAATAAAGGAACCACATTTACCATTTACTGGCCTGCAGTCGACCAGAAGGCACCAATAACGAAAGTATACCAGAACGGGGAAAAACTTGAAGGCAAAGAATCCATTCTCCTCGTGGAAGATGATGATGCAGTCAGGATGTTTACCAGTGAAATTTTAAAAAATCTGGGATATCATGTAGAACAAGCAGCCCAGGGTCAGGCTGCATTAACTCTTATAAATGAAAAGCAATTCAAACCTGATCTTATCATTACAGATATTATCATGCCAAAAATGAACGGCCGCGAATTGGCAGATAAAATCAAAGCAGTTTTACCCAATACAAAGATATTGTTAATGTCCGGTTATTCGGATAATCAGATCAGTCTGGATGGCAAACTGGACAAAGATGTCAACTTTATAGCAAAACCTTTCTCGATTAACAAATTCGCCAAAAAGATCAGGGAAGTATTCAGCAAATAATTGATCTTCCGTTTTCAACATCCAATATCTGCCGAAGGCATCCCTTCGGGACAACACTCAAATCGAATTTCCAAGGGGAAGACAACCTATACGGCATAATCAATCATACGCTCTTGCAGATCATTTTTTCCTTCCATGGACATTGTCCAAAGGACTCCTTCGGAGGATATTCCTTGTTGGATATTGGATATTCAGCTTCTATTGTTGTTTTCATGGATTTTCATTTCCCGATTTTATCGGGATGACTTTACCTTCCACATGAGTGTTGCATAAAGTAACAATAATTGACCACTTATTGGTAAAATATTAAGATGAAGTTTTATAAGACGAATATCACGGTATGATAAACTTTAAGATAACAAAGCATAAGTTTGAAGTAGTAGAATCTTTTAAGGATTATGTCTTACAGGGTGGATCGATCATATCCTTTGCCGAATATTATTTATTTAAAAATGAGACCGATAACCAACCAATAGCCCGGAATCTGGTAGTTCTGGCTTTATGTGAAGAGCTGGTTTTGTCCCGGGATTATGAAAAGATGTATGAAGTTTTACAGGCAATATTCACTCTCAAAACATGGCAGCTGGAGCATTTCAGGGATTTTTTAATGCATATCAAGGAATCTGAAATTCTTTCCCCCTATCACAAATCGATATTTACGCTCTACGAGAACTGTAAAAACTACATGAAAAGTTGCTAGCAAAATAAATACTGCACAATTATCTAACCTGAATAATTCATAGCCGCCAAGACTCGAAGACTCAAAATAACAATAAGTTACGGAGAAGTGTCATGCCGAATACTGAAACAAGTTCAGGTTGACACTGTTTCTTGAATTTCATGAATTAATCATGCTAATTAATTATTTCTTTGAGACTTAGAGTCTTTGAGGCCTAAATCTATAAATAAATGAAGCCAGCAAAATAAAATTATTTTAGAAGTATAAATTTTCTGGTTTGCATGTATTCACCTGCCTGCAGCCGATAAAAGTAAACACCACCAGGCAGCTGCCCGGCGTTAAATTCAACTTCATGAAATCCGGCATGTAATGACTCATTCAGTACTGTTCTCACCTGCTTCCCTAATATATCATGGACAGTGAGTACAACATGCTCAGACTCAGGTAAATTAAAACTGATTATTGTGGAAGGATTAAAGGGGTTGGGATAATTTTGATACAACTGTATTTCCGCCGGTTGTGTTTCATTTTCAAAAGTCAGCGGTGTTGCCACATCAAAAATAAAATCACAATATACCGGCAGGTGATCACTGCCGTAGAAAAGGGCATCGGCTATTTCTGAACTGACCGCGCTGTTTGTACCCTCGTTAATCGACATATTAAAATGTGCACCATCATTTCCATATTCTGTATAGCTCGGGACATTCACATTATCTCCTAGCGGATCAGAGATCAGAATTAAATCAAAACGGTCGTCCAGCCCACCCGGAGATCCGCCATCACCTATATCCACCGCCCGGGGGCTTTGCGTATGAACTGAGGCATAATTGCTGGAATTATGCCAGCTGCCCGGTGTATCGATTGGATCAAATGACTGACTATTGGCATTGTTATCTTCCTGAATCAGTTTTTGATAGGCTGGTTCATTGCTATAGTAAATATTAAAATCTCCCAGAACGATAAAATTGGTTCCCGGCCTGTGCCAGTCAAGATGATCTCTTAAAACCTGTACCTCTCCCAATCGTCGTTGCTCATTATCTGACCCCTGACTGGCTTTAAGATGCAGCGAATAAAAAAATATGGTTTTATCATTTGATTGAATTCGCACTTCATATTCAGCGATATCGCGTAAACCGGTTGTCAGATACTTAGCACTAATAAAAACAACTTTTTCATATTTATAAAAGATATGATTATCCGTGTCAGGTCCATTATTAAACTTAATCGTGAGATACTCATTATTCAAAACATTTGCTAAAAATGAATCTACTCCGGTTTGACTTAGCATTTCCTGCACGATAATGACATCCGGATCCACCGAACTGACCACTGTATTAAGATAGCTGCTGCGGGCTGAACCATTATAGTTCAATATATTATATGTCATTACCCTTATCGTATCAAGAGATTGTGCACCGGCAGAAACAAAACTCAGGATAAGGATTATAATTAATCTGATAAATAATTTCTTCAACTGATAATTTCCTCAATTTCTAATATGATCAATTCATAACGCAGCACAGGGCTGCAAACAAAATTTTATTAGCCACTGAT
>CAYULK010000076.1:0-11489 GCA_964445625.1 uncultured Calditrichota bacterium | reverse complement strand
GATAATACATTTGCCACTCCGTATCTACAAACACCGGTTGATTTTGGTGCTGACCTCGTGACACATTCGGCGACTAAATATCTTGATGGTCAGGGACGTGTCATCAGTGGGGTGGTTGTTGGCAATAAAGATCTTGTTGAGGAAATCCGCTTCTTTGCCAGACATACCGGGCCGTCATTGTCACCTTTTAACGCCTGGATCCTGACCCGCAGCCTGGAAACCCTGGCCTTGCGCATGGAAAAAACCTGTGACAATGCAGCCAAAGTTACAGAATTCCTCGAATCTCATCCGGATATAACACAGGTTAAATATCCATTTTCAAGGCAACATCCGCAATATGAACTGGCAAAAAAACAGATGCGTGCAGGTGGTGGAATCGTCAGTTTTACCGTAAATGGCGGATATGATCGGGCATGCAAATTACTTGATGCCTTGAAACTGATCAGCCTTACGGCGAACCTGGGTGATACAAGAACTATAATGACTCATCCGGCTTCGACGACGCATTCCAAACTGTCACCGAAAGAGCAGAAACTGGTTGGTATCACTCAGGGCTTGATCCGCATTTCGGTTGGTATCGAGGATATCTCAGATATTATTAATGATTTAGAACAGGCGCTGAAAAGAACACAATAAATACATGAAAGTACATTTAAAAAGAGTTGATAATGCATTTCAATTTTCCGGAACAGGGAGTGAGGATATACCGGTAAATATTGATGCGGCTACTTCTGTCGGCGGACATAATGCGGGTGCACGGCCAATGGAACTGTTTCTTATGAGTCTTGCCGGCTGCAGCGCGATTGATATTATATTGATTCTGCAGAAGCAACGCCAAAAGATTGAATCATTTGACATCACCGTAGATGGCCGGCGAAGGGAAAATGAAATTCCTGCAATATTTGAAAAAATCAATATTCACTTTTCATTCAGCGGAGAGCTGGAAAGTGCAAAGGTAAAACGGGCAATTGATTTGTCCATGGATAAATATTGCTCGGTTAGCGCCATGCTCAGACCAACGGTTGAAATAACCACAAGCTTTAGTATTAAATATTAATAGGTCATTAGTGGTTATAACGATGCAAAAGAAAGGCTAGGATGTAAATGACTTTTTTTTCTGAACACTGGGACTGGTATATCGCCGGTCCGTTGATAGGATTATTTGTTCCCCTGCTACTTTTGTTTGGTAATAAATCTTTTGGGGTATCTTCTTCTCTTGATTTCCTGTGTGCCATGGCTGCGCCAAAAACCCATAAAAAAATTTTCAGTTCAATTTCGGGTTCTAACGCGTGGAAAGTTTATTTTGTCGCAGGCATAGCAATCGGTGCTTTTATTTCCGTTTTTTTCCTGTCAGCGGAACCGGTCAGGTTCCTACCGGAGGAGTATTATTCACCTGCCGGATATCTTCAGCTATTAATCGGCGGAATTCTGGTAGGTTTTGGTACCCGATATGCCAACGGTTGTACATCAGGTCACGCTATTACCGGTTTTTCATTGCTCAATATTGGCAGTATTAAAGCCACAATTGCGTTTTTTGTCGGTGGTCTTATTTACACCTATATTAGAGATAATTTATTCTAAGTAGTTAACTTGGTCTATTTATAGCATAACAGAATTATTAAACTTGTGATTTAAGATGATTGGAAGACAAATGAATAAGAATATATTTTATCTGGTTTTTGGAGTTGTTTTCGGCATTATTCTTACAAAATCAGAGGTCATCAGCTGGTTCCGTATTCAAAAAATGTTCCGTTTTGAAGAGCCCTATATGTATCTGATAATCGGCAGTGCTGTGGTAATTGGGGTAATTTCTGTGATACTGTTAAAATCAGCCAATGTGAAGTCCCTTGATGGACAATCATTGGATTTTAGTGGCAAAACTTATCACCAGGGCTTTATTTGGGGTGGTTTGCTATTTGGTGTTGGTTGGGCGATTACCGGGGCGTGTCCCGGACCGATATTTGCCCAGATTGGCACCGGAGCTTATCCGGCCGTATTCACTTTGGTCGGTGCCTTTATCGGCGCATATTTATATCACACTTTTAAATCAAAGCTACCGCATTAATTTAAATTATCCATAAACCACAGAGGCCTCACAGAAATAGTTAAAAGTAGAAAGTTAAAAGGGAAAAGTGAAAAAATTCTTAGAATAGTAAATACATTACTTTTTACTTTAAACTTTTACCTTTTTACTCTATAATTACTAGGTGCTCTGTGGTTAATATTCAATCTATACAATCCTAAATCTTACCGGATCCCAGGTGACCCGCCGTTGTTCACGATACGATTTGGTCGCCATGTGACATGCAATAGTCACCTGTACCGCCTTTTCTACCGGCACACTCACCGCAGTACCATTTCGAATCGCGTTCAACCATTCCCTGATATGTAAATAAGTGGTGTCAACTTTTTTTCCTGCACGGTAAGTGTAATACAATCCCCGAGAGGCATAATATTTCTCAGTGGCAGAAGTTATGGCATCAATTTTATTTTTCCCCGGGTTAAATGCAATTGCCGGTTGGGATAAATCAAACACGCCACGTTCAATCTGCTTTTTATAGCGTGTGGAATTTGGATTAATAGTAATATCGAGATTATTCCCGATACTCATAGATGCATCGTGACCAAGAAACAGACGTCCGCGGTCACGGTCCGATGCCAGTGAAGCACTATACATAAAGGTCAGATCATCTTTCGGATATTCATATACAGCGTGAAATATATCCGGAATTTCGCGGTTATCCTTATGGAAATAAATACCGCCGGATGCTACGCAGGAATGGGGTATTCCCAGACCGAGTAGTTGGTGAGCGGTATCAATTTCATGCGACATTAATTGACCGGAAAGACCGGTTGCATAATCCCACCACTTGGTCCAGTTATAGAAGCGATCGAGGCTGAATCCCACTTTTGGGCTGTGACCTAGCCACAGATCCCAATCTATGGTTTCCTGGCTGCCCGGCTTCGGCTTACCTGCTTTGTCAAGATGCCTGACCCAGGCACCATTGCTCGTATTCCGGTTGGTTGTAGCCTGGATCAGCGTTATTTTCCCCAGAATATTCTTTCTTATTATTTCCTTTGCCTGAGCATAACTGCTGCTCTGATGATACTGATGCCCCAGCTGATAAACAATTTTACTATTTTTAACTGCTGCAGCGACTTCGTAAACCTCTTGCTCGGTTCTGGTCATACATTTTTCGCAGTAAACATGTTTTCCTGCTCGTGCAGCCTCTATGGATATTGGCGCATGATGGAAATCGGGAGTACTAATAATCACCGCATCGATGTCTTTACTTGCCAGCATTTCCCGATAATCGCGGTACTTTCCGGCTTTAATCCGCCCGGGTCTGAACTCACAATCAGATGTAGTAACACCCAGCTCTGCGTGTTTATCAAAGACATCACATATGCCTGTTATTGCTACATTTAAATCCTCTTGTGCCAGCCAGTTGTCCAGTCCTTCCTCTTTTTTCGTGGCATCAATCCAATCATGATCAGCATAGCCTAATTGTCTTGCAATAAACCGGCCGCGATTGCCGAAACCGATAATTCCGACCCGGATTAAATCGTTTTTTGATGTCTTAATCTGGTCATTCTCGTCTGTCCGGAAGTCATCGATACCCAACTCTTCCAGAATCCTCTTCTTGTTGTCCTGATCATGGTTCCACTTGCCAAGTGTACTCAGAGCCAGGCCGCCGAATACTGGCAGAGTAGCTATCCCCTTCAGCCAGTCACGGCGATTGATACCGGATTTATCCGGGTTTTTCGATTTTGAATTTGCTGAACTCATCGGCCTCTCTTGGATTTGAATGTAACTATGAGATGATCAAGGCCGATTATCCTGCCTGTCGGGAACAGGCTGACTGCAAACAGAGCCACCGCCTCAATCAGTAATTTATTAACAATAATCGTCTGACCATTGGACGCAATCATTGTATCCTGTGAAAATAGTGGGGGATTTGCCAGATAATAGAGCAGCAACAGCATACTTCCCACAATCCCGGCAGGCTTGGCAAATAATCCCGCTATCAGGGCGATGCCGATCATGCAAAGAGCCCATGGATTTATTATATCAACAAATGATAACCAGAATGTACTTTCTGCAATCGCATGAAACAGATCTGTAAAAATCCATGTCGATTGGTTCAGATAAGCTGAAGAACTCCAATCCGGATTAAATATTTTTACCAGTCCTTCATACAAAAAATGCCAGCCGATTAAGACACGTAACGCTATCAGTGATGTCCATTGCCAGTTTGACAAACCCGGCATATCTTCTATACTCGTTTTCATTTCTTATTTTTTCCCCGATTTAACCCGTGATCTGTAATTATTTCATTTTGGAAATTGGATTTTAGATTTAGTTTATCATTTGGAATATATTATTTGTAATTTTCATGTGCCTGGTGATTTATATTTTTTTTTTGCCGCCTTGTGCTGTGTTATTAACAGCCTAAATTGAAATATATCAAAAATTTAGAAATAATTCATTTTAATTAATAAAAAAAATTCTTATAATTGAATTGTGAGCTGAATTTATTCAACTATTATAGCACTTAGGCACCAAATCGCATACAAAATAACCGGAGGTAATATGAGTTTTAACATGACCAGAAGATCTTTTATGGAAAAAAGTTCCAAAGGTCTGATTACGATGGGTCTGGTTCCCTGTTTTCTTTCCTTTGATCCGGATCGGGCTTTTGCCATGCCTGATTCCGCCGGTATTACTCTGACGGATTCCTACAATCACTTTGGCGTAAGTGAAGAAATGATTCGTCAGGTAATGAATGAAGTACTATCCTAAGGTTGATATGACAAAATTCAGATTAGTTGACAAGACATACAAATCTGTCGAAACCGATACGCGGGTAAAAATCGTCCGCGAAATTCAGGAGGCAGCTGCCGCAGCAAGCGACAAGATTATCTCCACCACAGCCGGATATAGTGATACATTTTATGAAACTGCACGTGTGCACAGCAACGGTTTTTCCGGTGAAACTGCGGGAACTTTTTTCTGGGCTGGTGCAGAAGCTACTGTTCGCGATGGTGAATCGGAGACTCTTGATTTTATACTTTATAGCATAGAATTACCCCGCCAGGGGAATAATATCTGCTCAGACTGTCATCTCCTAGGGATTCTCCCGGATTGTTCTGTGCACAAATATCCATCCAGGATGATATACTCAGGGACTCAGGTGCTTAGGAACTATTATTCTATTAGCCTTTTAGCCCATATCAATCCATATATTCAATATCTCCCACCGGGAATAATCCCGGTTCGGAAAGATAGCGCTCTCCTGTATCACAGAAGAAACAGACAATAGTTTTATTTATATATTCCGGACGCCGTGCCAGTTGTTCGGCTACCCAGACACCGGCACCAGAAGTAGGACCAACCAGCAGGCCCTCAATTCTTGCCAGCTGCCGGGTCATCTCGTAAGCATCCTCGTCTTTAACCAGGATAAGTTCGTCCATTTTGTTTTTTGAGCGTTTAAAATTATCCGATATAAAACCCGGACCGATACCAATCAATTTGTGTTTACCCTGCTTTCCACCTGAGTAAACCGGGCTGGATGCCGGTTCAAAGCCAATAATTTTGATATCCTTATTCTTTTCTTTAAAATATTGAGACAGCCCGTCAAAAGTACCGGCTGTACCAAGTCCCATAATTACAGCGTCTATTTTCCCTTCGGTCAGTTCCCAGATTTCCGGACCGGTTTTTTCAATATGCGCCAGACCATTAGCCTCATTGGCATGCTGGTTTAAGAAGAAAGTGGTTTTGGGATGCGCCGCACAATAAGCCAGTGCCCTCTCACGGGCCCCTTTGGTATGTTCTGCAGCCGGAGTAAGAACGATTTTTGCACCATAAGCACTCAGTATCTGTCGTCGTTCCTGCGTCGACAATTCACTCATAAAGACGCGTACTGTAAAACCCATGATCGTTCCGATACTGGCCAGGGCAATCGCAGTATTTCCGCTGCTTACTTCAACTACTTCGGTTTTTTTGGTAATTTTTCGCTGCTTAATCGCCGCACGGATCATACTATGTACCGCACGATCCTTAATAGAAGTTGGATTTTTCGTTTCCATTTTTGCCAGAATACGGACACCCAAATTCGGAAACATCTTTTTTAGTTCCAGCATTGGTGTATGTCCGATAAGTTCACAAGCCGATTGTGCAATAAACATTAGTCTTTCTTCCTGTAAGTATTTATTATAGTATAATCATCTTGAGAATAAAATATTCCCATTATTATTTACCCGGACGAATACATATCGCAGCACAAGGCGGCAAATAAAACAATATGATCACCAGGCACAAGAAAATTCCAAATAACATATTCCAAATGACAAACAAAATCCAATTTTCAAGACAGACATATTTTTCCGGAAATTTGCAAGTTTGAGATATGTTCATGTGAAATCAGTATCACGGTAATCTCTGTACTCATGAAAGATATCATTTCTTCTAAATGCTGCCTTGTCTCAGAGTCGATTCCTGAAAAAGGTTCATCAAGAAATAACCAGGTTGGCTGATGATATAATGCCCGTGCCAGCAGGATTCTCTGTCTTTCTCCTCCTGACAACTGAATCCCAGTTTCACCAATTTCCTCAACACAATTATATTTACCCTGGTTTGTTAATTGATCCAGCCCGGATATTTTAATTGATTGACGCCATAATTTACTGTCATATTTTCGCCCCAGAAGAACATTTTCCATTATCGATCCGGAAGGCAATATACCATTTTGTTCTACATATCCCACATGCCGAAAGAAATCAACATCCCGCACATCTGATCTTGGCAATCCATTAATCGTTATATCTCCCTTTTGCGGTCTGATCAAACCAAAAATCAATCTAATTAATGTTGTTTTACCACATCCGGATTTCCCCTGAATCTGTATTCTGTCACCGCTCTTAATTGTAAAAGATGGAAAGTATAAACACTTACTTTTATGTGGGTATGAGAAAACAAGTGGATCTGTTCTGATAATACTAATTGAATTGATATGAATATTAAACTTATGAATTTGTTTTTTCAGAGTCAGGTCACCTTTTATTTTTTGATACACGGCAAGTGCTTTTAATAATCCGGTATATTGCGCCGACAATCCTCCCAACGAGGCTACCGACAAACTGAATAGTGCCCAGAATCCAAAAACCTGCCCGGGTGTTGCCTGATTTTTTATAATAAATATATATGCTACAAAGACCAGATAAACCGGCACAAATGACGAAATGGCTTTCGTATAAGTCCGGCGTCGGTTCAGGGTTATGTATAAATCCATTTGTCTGAGAATAATATTATTTAAAACAGCTATCATTCGATTGGCAGCCCGTCTGAAGCTTGATAAATATTTATAGGTCGGCACAGATTGTTTGAATTCAATTAGCTTTTTTAGAAATGACGCGTCATCGTTCCGATAATCCCAGTATTGGACTTTGATATGGTCCTGATATAAAATAAGAGATATAAAATAAAAGGGCAGAACCAAACTTACTGCCAGCATCAATTTCCAGTTGATTATCAGCATGACTGCTAAGGTCACAAACGCAACAAGTAAATGGCGTATCACCACAAAAGGCCCGCCATCATATAAAGGCAGAATATCCTCCAGATTCCGCTTAAACTTTTCTGCAATTTCTTTGGCGTTTACAATGGTATAAGCCTGATAATCCTGTTGTTCAAGAATTCTCATCAAACGAACATATATTTGCCGGACAGCGCGATATCCGTATTTTCTGAAAGAAATATTCTGATAATAGTCCAATAGTATGACAAGGATTAGAGCCAGTATCCACACCAGGAATAAATAAATTAATGTATTCAGACTTTTGTCATCTGTGTTTTTGATGGAATCTATAATTTGTATACTGATCAAAGGAATAATAAATGAAATCATGTTGGCTAGTATAAGGCTGAGAACAGGAAGTCCAAGATGCCTCAGTTTATCCGGCAATAGACTGAGGGCTGATATAATTAAATTAATGTTTTCACGCATGATCTTCATATAACTTTTGCCACAACCTTCATATAATTTTCAACCTTATGTAGTTGTTTCTTTTTTTATAAGTACATTTCGGGCAAAATGTATAAACCATACCACAATAAGTGATTCCTTTACCAGGTAGACTGTGTATAACATAAGAGAGAACAGGATGAACTCTGTCTGTTCACGTATGATAATCCGTTTACCTGCATGCCAATGGGACAGGGTAAACAGGATCGATCCGGAAACAGCAATTATGATATTAGAGATTTGTAGCTGTTGCATGAGATAGATAAAACTTAATCGCCATATGATTTCCTCAATAAAGGTATTTAGTAGAATAACTGGTAATATCTTTGTTGTCCTGAATTTAAAAATATCATGAATCCTTCCCCTGAATATAGATATGATTTCCCGGATTCCAGGGTTTGATGTCAGCCAAATCATAAAAGGAAAATAAACCATACAGATCAGGCCTGAAAGCAGTAACGAATCAAGGTTATCTGTTCTGATTTTGGTAATACCTACTATAAAGAGAACACTTTCAAAAATAATTTCAAGCATTTTTCTTAATCTCTTCCTCTTTAGAAAACCCGAGAACGGAAAATAAAAAAAACATAGAATCAGAAGTGTTTCAGTGAAGAAACCGGATCTGTCCATATTTCATAAAATGGATTAAAATGCTGGTAATAAGCAGAAGAACAATGACCTTGATACCTGTCAATAAACTCAGGCTGATGCCAATTGCGTCCGGCTCCAGCCAAATCTGGCTGAATATTTGCAAATACTGATATTTTGCTGCCAATAACCTGGTTTCTTCATTCAGCTGCACATAGATCAGCAAAATAAGAAATATATTTGCAAATCCGTTTGCTCGTGTGAATACATTGACACACAGATTTACTAAACTGATTAAAATTCCTGATAATATGATATAGATAATATAATTAACGTGCATGGAATTTGAATATAATAGAACCATGACTATACCGGCGAGCTGTACAATGATTTGTAATAAAATCAGCACAAACCAACGGTTTAGAATAATAGCAATATAGGATTTTGATTTGAGCAGTATGCTGTCTTTCATTCCCGCATCATCATCAATTTTGAGGATAAACGATTGATTGCAGGCAAATACAATTGGCATTACTACCATCAGATACAGGTCAATAGAAACTGCTAATTGATTTTGAAGCAACCGGTTTACTATTATTATAATTATCAAACCTGCTAATAGTATGATCGATAGCAGTCTTTGTTGTATTAATCCCATCATGGTGATGTGATGAGCCATAATATGCGCATGACATTTTTCAGCAAGCCGGGACAAGAAATTTGTTCTGCTGGCAGTTGGTGCACGTCTTAATAAAATATTTTTTGCGATGCTATTACCTGCCGGTACAATAAATATGCAGGATACGCACCATAACAAGATATAAATCATATTACTAAAATTAAATATACCGTGATTGAGATCCTGTATCATCAATCGTGCATTAAAAATATTTATACCTGTGATACCTGAAATCAGTAAAAGTAAAATGTAGAATACAAAAAACAGAAATAACATTAATATTTCATTATTAATCTTTTTAGACATGATCAGCATAATAAATATTATGAGGTGAAAAAAGGAAAACAGATGACCAAATACACCCAAAATATAAATACTGGTATCAATATGATCCGGCGCATATATCATTTGCTGGATAAATGCCACAATATATGCCGGTAATACAAATGCTATCATGAAAAAGATATAATATGTAATATACAAACCCCAAAGATAGGTTTTACCGGATATTCTGACAGCGAGTATTTCACGCAGGAAATTATCATTACTCCTGGTAAAATGAGATATTTGCAGTAGAAAATAACTGAACAATCCCGCCGTGGATATTACAAACTCATAGAAATATGCAATTTCAGACGAGTGGTAGATAACTTTATGCTGAAATGGCGGTAAACATATCCGCCAGGTCGCAAGACTGATAATTGCAAATATTGTGAAATATAATGGACTGAATAATTTCCTGATTTCTATGCCAATGAAAGTAATCATCTGTGGTAATTATTAAGCATAACGTGGTAGGCATCTTCGAGAGTGATATCTGTATTATTATTATTTTGAAGATCGCCTGTATCATATTTTTTCCAATATCTGTTTTCAGAAACTCCCAATCTGATCAGTTTAAAGTTTTCAGATATATTTCCATCTGCCTTAAAGTTATCGGAATATACTTTCCTTACCCTGCCATTAGCACGGGTCTTTAACTCTGCGGGCTTGCCGGCAAACAGAGTTCTGCCTCTGTCTAAAATAAGTACCCGGGAACAAAACACTTCCATTTCACTCAGATCATGACCCACGTATAACAGGATACGATCAGAAAAATCTGACAGAAACAAATTCTGCAGTTGTAACCGTGAATCCAGGTCGAGGTTATTCATCGGCTCATCCAGCAAAACCACCTTTGGCATATGTATAAATGCCTGAGCCAGAGCAGCCCGTTGCCTCACACCACCAGACAAATTGGCAATCATGATCTTTTCAAAATGCAGCAGATTAAATCGTATTAATGTCTCCTCTACCCGCTTTTCAATCTGCTTATTTTTTAGGACACCGGAAAGTCTTAACATGTAATCGAGATAGTTACGGACGGGCATATTATCATACAAAGCCGGAGATTGGGGAATATAACCGATTAAGCTGCGCCAGGGCTTAGATTTTGGATTTATTTTAACACCATCATAAATAATCTGACCGTGTTTCAACCTCTGAATTCCGGCCAAAATACGCAATAAAGTTGATTTACCTGCCCCATTTGGACCGATAATTCCGGTTATACCGCAATTGAATTCGAGATCCAAATGGTCAAGGATAATTTTGTTTTTAATTTCTAATCGTGAGCTTATTATCTTCAGCATTTTAGGCTTTCTTATCTGCCTGTGGGATATAGTTACCGGCTAACTTCTCCAGGTGACTGATATTCTCGGTAAGATGGGTAAACTTTAGTTGTAGTGATAAGCATTTTGCTTCAGTCAAATTAGATTGAATCAGGTCGATTAATTCCAGGTCATAGTTTGTTTGCCTGAAGAATTGGACAATTTGCTCCGGCCTGGTAATTTTTCTCTTTATCTTTTCCTGAATATGCCTTATCAACCAGGATTTATCCGGTCGTTTTACATCCTGATTAATATCCACCAGATCGTCGTAAATCTGATGGGCGATATGATATTTTTTAATGAGTTGCTCATATTCATATAGTTTGTTCTCACAATTAAATATTATACAAAACGCGGCAAACGGAGTAACAGCAGGAATCGCCTTTTCGCCAAGGAAATCCAGATTTGCAGCAAAGGAAATATCAGATCCCGGGATCGGCTTTCCTCTCTTTTCTATAAATAAAGATTGGTAGTATCTATATTCATAATCATAGATATGTCCGTAAATATCTGAACCACATAGAGAAATCATTTGCCCGATTGCAAGAT
>CAYULK010000075.1:0-11504 GCA_964445625.1 uncultured Calditrichota bacterium | reverse complement strand
AGAAAGAGCAGCTTAAGAAAAAAAATACGTCATCGAATTTATGAGTTAGAGTACTTAGTCTTATTGGTGATAATGGGGAAGATACTAATTCACCTAATTATAAATATGTTTCTGTTTAAGATAAAGGACTTGGACATGAAGTTGGACATAGTGTCCAAGCTGATGGTAATAATAGTAGCAATAATGGCAAACTTGGACATTAGATTAATGATGGTGTCCAAGCTAATTGTTTTATGAGTGATACTGGAAATAAACCAATGAATAAAAGCACATAGCCGGCGCATAACAATGTTCATAAAATCAAGGAAAAATAACATGAACGAATCAAAGTGGAATGAACTTATAAGTGCAATAGAAGAATTACATTGTTCTTACACAATTTTCACTAAATCACAGGACAAGTAGAATCTTATAAAATTAGAATCAAATTTAATCACTGTTGCTACCGCAAGGGATTGGAAAAAATATAATGAAATTAAACAAGTTAAAATTGAAGCTACATATAACGCTTTGATAACTGAAAAAAAACTGACGCAAAATTACATACAAAAAGCATTGAATAATAAGAGGTCCGCTTTCACAATGGCAGCATTGGAGCTGCTCCCAGAAGTTGAATATGATGCTGAGGATAATGCATTATTTTATAAAATGTAGAATTGAAAATTGTAACATAAGAGGTGATTAAGTATACATTAATGAGAGAAATCTTGTTCGTGTATGTTATGAATTATAAGAGCCCCTCTTCAGAATTTAAATGAAAGGATTAAACCATGAATTACTTTAGAATTGTTATTTTTAATTTTTTATTATTTTTTCTGTTATGTTCTTTTCTTTCCGCCGGTGTTTATATTAAAGGCACAGATAATAACCGGATGCAAAACGAAAAGAATTCTATAAAAATCTATATTGAAAAGGACCGCCTCAGAGTTGAAACCGGGGGTGGTGACGCAAACATGGTAATTATTTTCCGGGACGATAAAAACCTGTTCTGGATGGTTGACACGGATAAGAAGGAATACCGTGAAATGACAAAAGATGATATAAAACAAATGAAAGCAAAAATTGATGAGGGGATGAAACAAATGCAGGAACAGTTAAAGAATCTCCCGCCTGAACAACGAAAAATGATGGAACAGATGATGCCTGCTCATATGAATATTAAGAAAACTGAACGGCCGGTTTATTCAAAAAAAGAAACAAATATCAAGATAAAAAAATGGAACTGTTCTCATTATATTGGTGAGATAAACGGTAAAATTAAGGAAGAGGTCTGGACTGCCGATTGGGATCAATTGGGAATTAAATCAGATGAACTCAAAGCTTTTCGTGGAATGGGTGAGTTCTTTAGTTCTCTGGCACCGGATATGACCGATTTCTTCAACTTTGGGGATGAGGAATTTGAAAAAAATGGCGGATTTGCCGGCATGCCTGTTAAAAGCATTGATTACGAAGAAGGAAAAAGCTTCTCTGAATTCGAAATCGAAGAAATTTCAACTAAGGATTTTAAAACTTCATTATTTGAAATCCCGGCCGGTTTTAACAAAATATCAAATGAGTGGCAGGGTATGTAAAAATGTCCTTTCCCTTTGACCAAAAAATCGTCTGGGAGCCTGATCCGGCGATGATTAAGGATACAAACCTGGCAAAATTTATGCAAACGCATAAGATTGCCTCTTATGATCTCCTCTTGAAGCGCTCCATTGACGATATCAGTTGGTTCTGGGATGCTGTCTTTCGTGATCTTGATATAAAATTCAGGAAACCATATGATAAGGTTGTGGACTTATCGGATGGTGTTCAATTCCCACGCTGGTGTGTCAATGCCCGGATGAATATTGTTTATAATTGCCTGGACAAATGGCTGCAAAGTGATATTGCTGACAAAAAAGCATTGATATGGGAGGTAGAAGGTGGCGAGACAAAACAATATACATATAGGGATATTGCTAATCAGGTTAACCGGTGCGTCAATGCATTGAAATCACTTGGTGTCAAAAAGGGAGATGTTATTGGTCTTTACATGCCAATGATCCCGGAGCTGGTTTTTGCTTTCCTGGCTACGATAAAAATGGGCGCCATAATATTACCAATTTTCAGTGGTTATGGAACGGGGGCAATTTTCTCACGGATGAATGATTCCGGTGCAAAACATTTGATCACGGTGGATGGTACGATGCGCCGGGGCAAAAAGATCATAATGAAAAATATTGCGGATCAGGCTGTCAATGAACTATCCGGCTTTAAAAACATGGTTGTTGTTAACAGGACGAACTTGAACGATATCAGCTGGGAAAGCGGCCGCGACCGGTGGTGGCACGATATTTTAGACAGCCAATCAGAAGAAGCAGACACGGAAGACACATCTGCTGAAGATCCATTGATGCTTATTTATACCAGTGGTACCACCGGTAAGCCCAAAGGTGCAGTGCATACGCATTGTGGTTTCCCGGTTAAAGCGGCACAGGACATGTACCAGTGCATGGATTTTAAGAAAGATGAAATCATTTACTGGATGACTGACATGGGATGGATGATGGGTCCCTGGGATCCGGAATCGTGGATGTGGCTTTTTGAAAATGTCCTTGATGCATCTAAGCCAATAATCAATTATTCAGGAGGTACTGAAATCAGCGGCGGAATTGTTTGTGGCAATTTTTTCGAACCGCTGAAACCTTGTGCATTTTCCGGAACCGGTACCGGGCATGGATGCCGATGTTGTTAATGAAAATGGTCAACCGGTTCGTGAACAAGTGGGTGAATTAATTATCCGGAAACCCCTGGATCGGAATGACCCGTGGTTTCTGGCAGGATAAACAGCGGTATATAGATTCATACTGGAGCCGCTTTGATAATTTATGGGTACATGGTGATTTCGCAGCCATTGATAAGGATGGATTATGGTATATACCGGGACGCAGTGATGATACTATTAAGGTATCCGGAAAAAGAATCGGACCGGCAGAAGTTGAGTCTATTCTGAATTCGCACCTGCTGGTTACTGAATCTGCTGTTATTGGTGTGCCCCATGATATTAAAGGTGAAGATTTGGTGTGTTTTTGTGTTTTAAAAAAAGATACCCAACCGGAAGAAAATCTTGAAGATGAGTTAAACAATCTGGTGACCGGACAGCTTGGGAAACCCCTCAAGCCAAAAGCGATAAAAAACGCTCTGCTTTGAAAGCGCGACAAGAAAGAGATACTGAGACAAAGAATATCTTCCCCGGAGATAAGCGAAGCGGTCTCGGGGAGAATTGATAAACCATAGAGTATGCCAAGATCGAAGATCGGGTATAACTACCAAAACCTCAGCAATCTTATAATATTAAATCCGAAATACCAGTCACCACTGTCAAACTTACTCTGTGCACCGGAAATATATTGCGGAAAATTCATACGATTATTTGTACCTAACAACATCTTGAAAAAATGTCCGCCTGTCTCGATTTCAATTCCCAATGCATATGAATCATATTGATCACGCCAACCGGTAACTGTTGGATTTGCCTCAAAGACAAAACTCCATATATCCGCCATATAATATTGTATGTAAAATCCCATCGTAAATGAATATTGCACATCAGGACAGTAAATATGACTGTTATACAAATATGTGGGAACGATACCAATACCGATATTATTATTGATTAAAGTATTAAAAATCACTGATCCAACATATTGAAACTTACTGTTTCCTTCGGGGATATCTTTTATGGGTTTGCCGTTATATGCAAAACCTGCCTGAGCAGTATAAAGTGTTGGAAAAGTATCATTCCGCAATTGAAATATTTTATACTTAAACTGTGTGTCAATATTACCCTCTAAATTGCTTCGTGACACAGATACGAGTAAACGGTCCGTTGAAAGCGTATCCCAGACCGAGACGCATTGTCACGCTGCCATCCAGGCCATATAATTCACCGATTCCAGACGAAACGGGTGTATTAAAACGGTGTGATATCTCAAACTGAAAATCACCTTTCTTTAAGGTTTCCGCACTTGGTAAATTTAAAACCTGTGTCGAGTGCAGCAACTCCAGATCGATTTGCTTTGCTTCTGATTTTTGCCGGCGTATATTCTTCTCCTGAGCCCCCGACAATGAAATTAATAGCAATATTACTGCAGTCAGCCAGATAAAATTTATTCTAATCATTTTGTGCTCCCTGGTCTATCCACTTGACTATGGAATCAATTACTGCCGGGGTCAGAGGTAATCCCACCGGCATCACTGAGGTGCCTTCTGCCTTCAATTTTTTAATCATCCCGCTATTCCCAGTTGTAATATAAGTTGATTAACCTGATCTATTCACAAATACAGGCCACCACGCCAAAGGCGTGGAGTCTTGGAGGCTACGAATTATTCAAGTTAATAAGTTTAACTGTCATTTTAGATAGTGACACAGTCGTTTCCGCTCCGGAACGGGAATGTTTTTTTAACAAAAAATTACAAATGACAAAAGACATATAAATTTCAAATTCTCCCGGCATTGTTCAGGACACTTACAACAGGAATTAATTTTGTGCATGTATCTTACACCTCACATCAGATAGTAATCTTCATTACTTCATTTAGAAATTTGAAAATTTTTATTTGTAATTATTATGTTCACCTGATAGATTGTTGCTCAGCAGTAGTCTCATTATTTTCAACAGATAGTCAGGAGGATTTATGGCAGGTATCGTTGGCTATGGTTCGTATATTCCCTGTTACCGGATAAAGGTTGAAGACATCGCCCATCAATGGGGTAAAAATCCGGAATCAATCAAACGCGGATTGCAGGTGTATGAAAAGACTGTTCCGGGTATGGATGAAGACACAATTACCATTTCAATACAGGCAGCCAGATATGCGCTGCAACGTGCGGGTATCGATCCATCAGACATAGGGGCAGTTTATATCGGTTCTGAATCACACCCCTATGCGGTAAAACCAAGCGGAACTGTACTTATTGATGCGCTGGGAATCGGACCCGATGTTCATGTTGCGGATTTCGAGTTCGCATGTAAAGCGGGAACTGAAGCAATGTTTGTTGCTTATAGTCATGTAATTTCAGGACAAATGAAGTATGCCCTGGGAATTGGCGCAGACACATCCCAGGGTGCGCCAGGAGATGCCCTGGAATATACTGCATCTGCCGGCGGTGCTGCATTTATCATGGGAACTGAAAAAGTTATTGCCGAGATAGAGCACACATATTCCTACACATCCGATACCGGGGATTTTTGGCGCAGAGAGGGTAGAATGTATCCCATGCATAGTGGACGATTTACCGGTGAGCCGGCATATTTCCGGCATGTTCTGAATGCCGGAAAAAGTATTCTTGAAAAATCGGGATTATCAGATAAAGACTTTACCTATGCCGTGTTTCATATGCCAAATGGCAAATTCCCACAGAAAGCCGGTAAGATACTTGGTTTTAGTAAAGAACAGATGCAACCCGGCTGGATTGTTCCCTGGATGGGTAATACCTATTCCGGATCGTCACCCACGGGATTAGCAGCTACTCTGGATGTGGCCAGGCCGGGAGATCGAATTCTGCATGTTTCATTCGGTTCCGGTGCCGGAAGTGATGCATTTATTTTCAAGGTAACTGATAAGATTGAAAATGTCCGCGACAAAGCACCCAGTTTTCTTAGCATGCTGAACGATCACAAAATTTACCTGGATTATGGAAAGTATACAAAACATTATCACAAAATACGTCTGAATGACTAAATCAGTTGGCTAATAAATATTATTTAAGGAGAATATAATGCGTGATGTCGCAATAGCCGGTGTGGGAATGACCAGATTTGGTGAGCTCTGGGATCAGTCATTGCGCGATTTATTTACTGAAGCAGCACTGGCTGCCATAAATGAAGCCGGTGTTGATCATATTGACAGTATGTATATTGGAGCCATGTCTGCCGGCCTTTTTAACGGACAGGAACATATCGCTTCCCTTTTAGCTGATTATTTAGGTATGCCGGGCATACCGGCAACACATGTCGAGTCTGCATGTGCATCAGGTGGTCTGGCAGTTCGTCAGGCATTCATCGAAGTTGCGAGCGGTATGTCTGATATTGTTCTGGCCGGAGGTGTTGAGAAGATGAATGATGGTGCTGATGCCACTTACGCCCTGGCTACAGCTTCCGATCAGGATTACGAGGCATTTCACGGTGTTACTTTTCCCGGTCTCTATGCCATGATGGCCCGCGCTCATATGCATAAATATGGAACGACAAGAGAACATCTGGCTGAGATCGCTGTAAAAAACCATCTGCATGGTTCCTTAAATCCCAAAGCACAATTTCGTATGAAAATCACAGTGGAGCAGGTTCTTTCTGCTACAATGGTGGCTGATCCGTTGGGACTTCTGGATTGCTCTCCGGTAACTGACGGCGCTGCGGCTGTTATTGTAACTACACCCGAAATTGCTGCTAAGTTGAAAAAACCCGTAGTGCAGATCCGGGCAAGTGCGCATGCCACAGATGTGATGGCGCTGCATTCACGCAAGGATCCGGCTTCCCTTCCGGCAGTAGCAAGAGCCTCAGAAAAGGCCTATAAACAAGCCGGAATATCACCGGATGATCTCGATTTGCTGGAAGTTCATGACTGCTTTACGATTGCTGAATTAATTATAATGGAAGAACTGCAAATCGTAAAGCGTGGTGAGGCAGGACCTGCAATCAAAAACGGACTCACACGTTATGATGGAAAAATCCCGGTAAATCTGAGCGGCGGGCTAAAATCAAAGGGACATCCAGTCGGAGCAAGCGGTGTAGCCCAGGTAATTGAACTAGTAGAACAATTGCGGGGTAACGCCGGTGAGCGTCAGATCGAAAACGCTCATTTAGCGATGGCACAAAACATGGGTGGTTCCGGTGGTAGCTGTGTTATCCACATTCTGGAGGCGAAATCATGATAGTCCCAAGATATTCAAGAGAAATTCCACAGAGATTACGACTTGAAGCAGGCAACTGTGCAAATTGTGATTTTATCGCATTCCCGCCACGCAGAATATGCCCATCCTGTGGTAGTAAAGAATTTAGCCGGATTTCACTAAAACCGGAAGGGAAAGTGGTTACATTCACGGTTATCCATGTTGCCGAAGAAGAGTTTGCTCTTCAGGTACCTTTCATAGTGGGAATTATAGAGACAACGGAGGGTGCACGTCTGACAGCACAAATCGTAGATTGTGATCTGGATGAAGTTTCCATTGACAACAACGTCATCCTGGTGACCCGTAAAATTCAAAGTGAAGGAAATGCCGGAATATTGCAGTATGGTTATAAAGCTGTTCTGAAAAGGTAATACGCTATTATAGCCAAAAACTTTGTTATTTCCAACGGATCGCCTGGGAGATTAGCAAAAATTTTACAAACTGGATATATTCATCTAACGCAACAGACCGCAGAGATAAAGAAGAAATAATTAGTAATTGGGAACTTGGAGCTACGTGAGCGATAGGCGATAGGCCATTGCTTACTGCCAATCGCCTATTGCCTACTTTGGAGAGAGCAGCCTGGTGCTACGCTATGAATCAATATGATTCGCGATTCCTGCATCATATTTCCACACAGATGTGCGTTTTTCAATCCATTGAGATATAGTATATTCATGATTCTTTTGTTTTTGAGTTGCGGCACTGAATTTGCATTAACATTACTGCCTGATTCGGCTATCGACTTTTTAAGCATTTTGTTTTATATTTGCGAATGTAAATCTTAGAAATAACACAAAAATAATGATTAGTGTGATCAAATAAAACACCTTCAAATCAGGAGATCTCTATGGATACGAATAGTGATAAAAATAAAGCCGTTGAGGTTGCTTTGACTCAAATAGAGCGCCAGTTTGGTAAAGGTGCGATCATGCGGCTTGGCGATAGAGCCCGGGTACAGATGGATGTCATACCCACAGGCTCCGTATCCTTAGATGCTGCACTGGGTATCGGTGGGATACCCCGGGGAAGGATTGTTGAGGTTTATGGACCGGAATCATCCGGGAAAACGACACTCACCTTGCATATCATCGCTGAAGCTCAGCGTAAGGGAGGTTTAGCTGCATTTGTCGATGCTGAGCATGCGCTTGATCCGACCTATGCTAAAAAACTTGGCGTTGATACAATAAATTTGCTCGTTTCCCAACCGGATTCCGGCGAGCAGGCACTGGAAATTGTAGAAACTCTTGTTCGCAGCGGTGCACTTGACATCATTGTAATTGATTCTGTTGCAGCTCTGGTGCCCCGGGCTGAAATCGAAGGAGAAATGGGTGATTCACATATGGGGCTGCAGGCACGTTTGATGTCTCAGGCACTTAGAAAATTAACCGGTACTGTCAGTAAATCGAATACCTGTGTTCTTTTTGTAAACCAGATACGGGAAAAAATTGGTGTCATGTTCGGAAATCCGGAGACAACCACCGGTGGCAGGGCATTAAAATTCTATACATCTATCAGAATTGATATTCGCAGAATTGCTACCATAAAGGAAGGACAGGATATCGTCGGCAACAGAACCAGGGCAAAAGTCGTCAAAAACAAACTTGCGCCTCCATTCAGGGATGCTGAATTTGATATCATGTACTCAAAGGGAATCTCCCAAATAGGAGATATTCTTGACCAGGCGGTAAATCATAACATTATTCAGAAGAGCGGTACATGGTTCTCGTATGGGGAAACCCGGCTTGGTCAGGGCCGGGAAAATGTAAAACGCTACCTGGCAGAAAACAAAGAGATGTTGTCTGAACTTGAAATAATTGTTCGCCAGAAACTGGGATTGCTCGAAGAAGATACTCCGGAAAATGAAAATAAAAAAGAAACAAAAAATGACAAATAAGTATTTTCAAGGATCTGGCAAGAATTGACAGTAGTAATTACCAAAATAGAACCGCAAAAAAAGCACAAAGAGAGATACTCCGTTTTCGCCGCCGGACAATTCCTGGTAGGCATTTCTCAGGAAACATTATTAAAGTTTGATTTGTATACCGGTAAGAAAATTTCTGCTGAAAACCTTAGCAAACTAAAAAATGCTGAATCAGAAATCAAACTTCGCGATCAGGCTTACAGGTATTTGAGTCGCCGGGCTCATAGTTGTCAGGAATTACAACTCAAACTCAGCAATAAAGGCTATTCGAAGGAACTGATACAACATATTATTTCCGATTTTATACAGCGTGGCTACCTCAATGATAACGATTTTGCCAAATCTTTTATAATTGAAGAAATAAACCTGAAAAAGTCCGGACCGCTTCTGATCAGGAGCAAGCTGCTAAAAAGGGGAATTAGTTTAAATATGTGTGATGATTTGATTTCATCCCTTTATGATTATCAGGATCAGCTGGATAATTGCGCCTTCCTGGCAGGTAAGAAATATAAACAGGGTGTAGAGAATGATAAGCAAAAACAAAAAAAGGCATTGATAAATTATTTGCGCACAAAAGGTTACAACTGGGAACATATAATGAAAATATTAGAGGGGTTATTTAACACTGATGATATCGGCCAAGGCGACTAAAAACAGCCGTAGAGGTACGATATTACCGCCCTTTGCCCAAATTTCATGTTTACTACTTCGTTTCTTTTCGTACCCAAGCAATTTGAGTTTCCTACGTACATCTTTTAAAGTGATTGTCGGGTGGCCGGTCATTTTAACTATTGTGCTGCGCAGATTGGAAGATTAGAAGGGATTACATCATAATATTGTAAATTTTTTGTATAACTTTTTCTTCGTGCCTTTAATTGTCTTCCCATAATCAAATTAAATTCATCTACAAATTCCTTTGGAGCTGGACGCTGAATATGCTTATAAAAATCATCTTCATATTCGGAACAAGCATAATTTAAATATTCCAGAATAAGACCTTCACATTTTTCTATTGCATCATCAACATTACTTCCTTGAGCAACTATATTTAAATCAATACAAACCGCTACCCAATGTCCGTTTTCCTTTTTGATATAGCCTCTAAAAAGAATTCTTTCTGGACCTTTTGACATTTTACACCCTATCTTAAAAATATATATTTATTTACGGAAATTAATGTTAAAAGTTGATCGAAATATAACAATTAATTGTGATGATGATCAGAATGCCATCACCTTTAATTAAAACGATAAAATATTCATGGTCTGTAAAAAATAAAGGCAATCCGAAATACACCTATTGATTGCCTTATATTTTAATTGAAAGATTTGAAATCAGGAACTCCTCCGCTGTCACCATCACGGATGTTCAAAATATAATGGACATTAAAAGAACAGACAAGAAGAATAAATGTCATTTAAAATTTCATCAGCCTCAACATTCTTAAAAGATGCAACTCATTGTCTGCAGGTCATTATAAATTCATTTGGCATTATCTATTTGAAATATAGATAATTGAGAATTAAATTCAAATGTAAATTTTACAATTAGCTACTAAAATATAAGACGCCATTAAGCCACTCAAACGGTATTCCTGGAAAAATAGCAATTGCATAACAGCAATATAATCAATAACATATAAAATTTGATAACGGTTTCACCTGGGAACATATTTTCAGCGTGGCTCCCTGGATTGTGAAGGAGAACTGTTTTGAATAAAAATAAACCGCATCCTCTGACCCAAATTGTAAAACTGGGAGAGGGTAAAGATTTTTCTGATGTACGAACACCAACCGTTCCGATTTTTCAAACTACAAACTATCTGTATGATAATGTGGAAGATGGTACGGATATTCTGCTTGGCAAAAAACCGGGTCATATTTATGCCAGATACACAAATCCCACAGTTGATACTTTGAATGAGATAATGGCCGGGCTCGAAAAATATGAATCGGCCCTGGCCTTTGCTTCCGGCATGGCAGCTATTTCCAGCACGATTATCGCGCTTTGTCATCCCGGTGACCATATTGTCTCTTCGGCTTATATATATGGTGGAACATTTACGTTTTTTCAGAACCAGCTTTCGCGTTTTAATATCAATGTCACTTTTGTTGATCCACGGGATCATGATGCTGTTAAAGCGGCGGTCACTGAAAAAACCAAAATTTTATATACAGAACCGCTGGCAAACCCGACATTAATAGCATCTGACATGAATTTTTGGCACAAACTGGCAAAAGAACATAATTGCAAATTTATTGTTGATAATACCTTCACACCGCCACCCGTATGTTATCCGCTCGATTTTGGTGTGGATATTTCTATTCATTCGGCGACAAAATATCTTGGCGGTCATTCGGATCTGCTTGGTGGAATTGTCTGTGCCTCTAATGATGACATTGAGATCATCCGCCCTGTGTTTAAAACATTTGGTCCAACTATTGCTCCGATGATTGCCTGGTTGCTTATCAGGGGTATCCGAACTCTGGGTATTCGGATTGAACGTCAAAACCGGAATGCAATGGATCTGGCCAAATTTCTGGAAAAACACCCGAAAGTTTCACAGGTTTTTTACCCGGGACTCAAATCAAATCCTCAGTATCTTTTATGTAGTAAACAATTCCAGGGATTTTCGGGAATGCTTGCCTTTGAAGTCAGAGG
>CAYULK010000074.1:0-11525 GCA_964445625.1 uncultured Calditrichota bacterium | reverse complement strand
CTAGAGGCCGGTGAAATTATCATCATTCGCTTTATTCGAAGCAATCGCCTGTTAAATATATTTGGCGAATCATTTCTCCTTCAACCTGACCTTGTTTACAACTATGTGGAGGCGCATATCCTGCTAGAAAGTCAAGCTATCAAAATTTACGCAGATAATAAACTTGTTCAAGAATTTAGCTATCATACTCCAGTAGACTGGATGTAAACAATGTCATGCTATTTTTTTAGATTAAAACCGCGACCACCCCATGGGGTGGTTCCTAAACAGAGTGTTAACAACCTGGTGCTACACTTTGCACCATTAAAAAGTGTAAACAACGTTGTGCTATGTGACAATTAATAACTATAATCTTTATTAAATTTCAATTCGGGGAATGCATAACAATCTTTGCTTACATTAATTCCGGATGCTTTTTCTTCACCAAGTGTTTTTAAAAATAGCTCATTCTTTTCCGATGCTATTTTCTTCGCCATTACTGAAAATTCTTCGTCCTTAAATAATGCATTGTAAATACAATCCATTTCCCCACCGGATATTAGATTTTCTGCTTTATTGTACGCCTTTGAGTAAATTAGATCGGGGCATTTCATAAGTGGTTCGGGATATTTAACTTTGGTCATTTGAGCCACATTGATAATCTGTTTTGTCATATTATCCAGCTCATCAATATATTCTCCGGCATCAATGAATGCCACTTTACTAAATCCACGCAACAAATATTCACGCGCAAAATATCCATTTGGGCGTGTCATCCAATCAATAAATATCCTTGCTGCTTCCAAATGCTCTGTCTGGCTACTGATCCATATCTTGTTCTCGGTATTCCTGACCGCTAAGGCGCCTCTCTGCCCTTCGTTTGGATATGGCGTCCGAATAACTTTTATGTCTGCATTCGGAATTCCAAGATTAACTTTGAGCACATTCGGCAGCCAGCTGCCATCGAAGATAAATGCCGATTCACCCCGTGCAAACTTTTCTCTTGCTTCAATTTTTGAATACGTCCCCGGCAATACCAGGTCTTCCTTATAAAGAGTTGAGATGAAATTAAATACTTTAAACAGCCTGGGATCGTCAATACAAAACCGGCCCTTTTGATAGTCAAAAAACTGGTCTGTCATTATAGAACCGGCCAGAGCTGCCCAGGTGCTTTTTATATCGCTTGGTTTAGTATTGGGAATCACAAGTGGGTATTTGCCTAATTTCTGCTTAACAATCCGGCATGCTTCAAGAAATGAGTCCCAAGTTTCAGGATTAGTATAATCATATGAATCCGTACTACTTAAAGGTTCTTCACCGGAAATAATTTCCGGTGAAGATTTCTCAAAATCGAATAGACTTTTATTTACAAAAAGATAACCTAAACCCCTGATGCTATTATCCGTGTATGGAAATCCAAATACTTTGCCATCTTTTACATTGATGCCATCGATAAACGAGTTCTCAGGCCATCTCTTAGTCCAGTGGTTAATAAATTCCGGGTTATCGGAAATAGAATTTATCCAACCTTTTTCCAGTAATTCAGACATGGAAAGTACCCAGTTACCCGGGGAATGGTATGTGAAAATATCGGGGGAGGTCCCCTCTTCAAACAACCCTGGAAGTACTGAATAATACTTATTATTAGAAACGATAACTACTTTTAATCTGATTAAAGGATGTTCCCTGTTAAATTCAGCAGAGACGTCTTTATAAAAATCCTTCTCCTCTTGCGAATAATGCATTACCGTAAGTTCAGTAAACTCAGTACTGCCATTAGTGCTTTGGGCGGACAGAGAAATTACAAACATTAGAACGATTAAGTATAAGCAGGATTTCATAATTAATATTTTAGGCAATATTGCTTATTTCATAAAAATCATTTTTCGCCTGGCCTGGTTTTTACCGGATGTGAGTTTATAAAAATAGACTCCTGAGGCCAAAGTAGATGCATCAAACCAAATTTGATATGTGCCCGCCCCCATAAATTCATTAATCGGTTCCGCCACTTTGTTTCCCAATATATCAAATATGATCAGTTCTGTACGCTCCGGCTTGTTTAAGGAAAATGAGATTGTAGTAACCGGGTTAAACGGATTTGGATAATTTTGTTTTAAATTGAATGAAAGTGGAGTATTATCAATGCCTATGCCTGCCGGATCCTCTAAAAATGTGGCAATGACAAGTTTATTTTCATCCATAATTACTGTATCCGGATTTTGAGAACCGCTAAGTGATCCGGTCCACTCCTCAAAGATCCAACCGCTCTCTGGAATAGCCAGAACTGACACATTCGTTCCAGGTTCATAGTCAGGCTGGGCAGGATTCAGCTCAATCGCTCCGGATCCAGTATGCCATAATCCCAAGGTATATTTGATCGGTGGATCAAACTTCACAGTAATGTTCTTATTCTCATCCATCAAAACCGAATCCGGATTATTTGTACCGCTCAGATCACCGCTCCAACCCGCAAAAGTATGTCCAGAGTCCGGTATTGCATTAAGAGATACCCAGGTACCGGCTGTGTAAACTCCCCCATCCGGATCAATCTGAACTTCTCCTGATCCCGATATATTTATCTGCAATACCACCGGCAAATTTGGATTTTGTAACCAATCCGGACCCACATCATCCGCTGTTAACGGTTGCCTGGGACCATTGCCCAGTTCATCGGCACCGATATCATTTGTTAGATCTCGCTCAATGCCATCGATATCTTCAACTACAAATGGGTAGTCTCCCTGCGCCTTATTTAAAGCCAGACTGGATGCAGAAATCTGATACCAGCCATCGGTTAACACTAGTTCCGGATCATCTTCCATATAACCCGTGTCGGGTACATCACCCAAATTCGATCCATTGAGCATATTACCTTCCCACAACTCATTAATACCCGGATAGACCGGATGTTGTGTATAGCATGGGGCGTCATCATTCATGGTGATGATATTATTAGCCAGAATATTGTCTTTTGGCGGAAGGAGGATCGGGTCATCATAATCTACAAAACCTGAATAAATTCCTGAAGCGCAATTTACAATCGTATTATGGGCAATTGTAATACTATCGGCCCGTACATGACCACCTTCACCGACAATATAATCATCATGATCCATCCCGGTGTAGAGCGTGATCGCACTGCGTTGTCCCTCACCGCCCAGATCCTGAAAATAATTGTTATATATTTTATGTCCGCGTTGGGTAATCCGAATACCGCCGGTATTTGACACACCATTGCCAAAGAAATAATTCCCTTCAACAATGCAATATAAGCCCTGACGCATGGTGACGGTTCCCATACATTCAACAAAAGTGTTATAGCGATAAGTATTATAGTAGCATTTATTTGAGATAATCTCAATTTCACCACTGCAACGATAAAGATAGTTATGTTCGACAGTTACATGACCTTCAAGATCTGAATATGCACCGGCAGCTATTTTTATGCTCTCATACCCATTGCCATCTCCCAATGGCTTATCCGCTAAATAATTGTGATCAATCCGATGATGACCGTATGGAGAACTTGCAAGAGAAACCAGAACCGAAACACCGCTATGCCGCATGCCAGATATATAAGAATGATCAAGACGATGATGCGAACCTTTCAGAACCACCCAGTGATATCGGGTTGATAGATTTGGTGGATTGAAATCTGATACTTCGGTATTGGTGACCCGACAATGTTGGCTGTCATCCTCAAAATCGATGGCACCAGCCAAATTATAACCAGCTGTAATTCGTATGCCATCCACTTTTAAATAACTGCCATCGATACTGATGCGTGAACTGCCATTTAAGATAACATGTCCCGGTGTTTCTACCCGAAGTAAAATCGAATCGCCCTCCGCGCCATTACCTTTAAAAAGAATATTCTGGTTATGCCAAACTCCATTTTTCATGACCAGCGTATCTCCCGGCTGAGCTGTTGTCATAACTGTATTTATCTCTACGGCGGAAGATACCAGGGTTTCTTTTGCATATACCATGCTAGACGTAACTATGATTAATAGAAATATTGCTATCAGGTTTTTCATATGTATTCGCATTGTTTTTTAGAGGCCGGGTTATATCTTTTATTTAATAATCTTCTCCGGAAATTATTTCCGGAGAAGATTATTAAAATTTTGTCTAAAACCCGGATAGCCTTTGCTTTAATTGGTAGTCATAGAGAGAACTTACTGTTATCCCGGGACGGTTTATACCTTCCATATATACTCCGGGTCCATAGTCAATGGTCATGGGGTAATTGGCCGTGATGCCGACCAGTCTGCCCGAAGGTCCATTGGTCACACCCTGAATGGGCATAGGCAATTTTTCAGGTTTGGGAAAAGTAAAATCAACCTGGATATTCCAGAAAGTTGAGAATGCGCCATGTGTTGGCGCCCAGTATCCGTCACCACCCATATAAAAGAAAGTACGAGCAGGATCATCTTCAACTATTTTGATATTATCAAAGAGATTTTGATGGTTGGCACCGCTATGTTGATCTAGCGATGGTTTGGTCGTCACCATGCAGTCTGTAAAAACACAATTTCGGGCACCTGTATTAAAGCTTAGCGAGTGCAATACATGGCAATCTACCTTGATATTTCTGGCCAACATATCATAGCAATCACCAAACTGAACTGCATAATGATATGTTCTTCCCGTTACAACCACATTTTCGACAGTTACATTGGCACAAATATCAGAGATTAAACCACTGTCTCCATTGTGAATAGAGATATCCTTTACCCACGAATGAGCGGTATTTGTCATATATATTGCATTATATCCATATTCAAGATGATGGGCATAATACTCTTCAAATGGAAATTCAAAACGGATATGTTCAATACCTACTTCCGATATATAATTCCATTCGGTGATATTCGGATACCATTCCGGTTTCAAATCATGCATCAATTTTTCTTTTATAATTACGGTATTACCATTTATCTTACTGATTGTCACTTCCTGTTTAATCAGCGGCATATCGGGACTCTCCCAGTGCCGTGAACCGACATTGACCGGCCCGTTATTATACATATGTTTGATCAGCGAGGAGTTTTCACCATCTCTGTTATACCAATTGATACGGACTATATCTCCGGTCTTTAATTTTCCTGAATCTTTCACTTCAATAGTAGCGGTGCCCCGTTTACCTGATTTGATCACAGCCAGTTCTTTCGGAACAACATGGTACTTGGACATATAAGGCTTAGCCCGCTCGCCAGGCTTCCGTGTCCAAATATATCCACCGGACCAGGCATAAAGCGAGAAGCGTTCGTCTATACCTCTTTCGGGCTCTCGTTGTCTTTTGTTATTTACATTGAGATATTCTTCCAGTTCAGCCATATCCGCAGGTGTATTTAATTTATTCAATGGTTGCGGCATATAAATGACGGTACCATCCTCGCCACTTCCCGATCCACGGAGAACAAACTGACTTCGATCTATATATAAAATATCTGTTAATATATATTTACCCCGGTCAAGTTTTAAAACCACCGGACCGTCTTTTTGATTTGCTGCCTGAAATGCTTTTTTTAATGCCCCGGTATCATCCTTATCATCATCTGGAATTGCACCAAAATCAGAGACCTTTAGAGTAACAGACCATTCGGGTATTTGTTTTTCACCCCAATGATAGCCGGCATATGAAAAATCAGGTAAATAAACATCCATGGTCTCCTTTTCGGATAGTATCTCGGGCCACCATGGCTTTACTTCTTGTTCATTGGAACTTCGGCTGGTACATCCAAGCCAAAATAAAATGGTCATTGAAATGAAGACAGCGGGCATTGCATATTTCATTATAGATCCTTATTGCATTATTAAGAAAAATCAGGGTGACCGATTGATCACCCTGAAAAAAAATCCAGTTTATTTTATCAGCATCATTTTTCTGGTTTGAATATTTGTACCGGAAACGAGTTTATAAAAATACACACCGGACGCCAGTTGTGATGCATCCCAGGTTACGGAATACTCACCGGCAGATTTATTTCCTGTATACAGCGTTTCCACCAGTTTACCGGCGATATTGTAAACCTCTAAACTAACATCAGAAGTTTTATCAAGTGAGTAACGAATGGTAGTTACCGGATTAAACGGATTGGGATAATTCTGGGACAGTGAAAAATCAGAAGGAACATCTGACACCGTTGACTGATCAATTACCGCAGAAACTGTAGGATCAAACCAACGAAGGTCACCTAATAATCCACCATTACTCGCCAGGCTATAGAGTTCATAATTCATAACGGTTAAATCACCATTACCCGCATCCGTGAACATAGGATCTTTGTTAAAGATGGTAGCACTATCCAGTGTCGCCATTCCGTGAAAGGTTTTCTCGCCCTCTTCTGCTCTAAATGCCTCGGCACCACCCAGATCTCCGATTGCAAATGTATCCACATGGCTGATGTAGGAACCATTGCGATCAACTTTTATCAGAGTGCCGGTTGATCCATTCGGATTTGTATTGGCAATGATGATATTCTTTACTTCCATTCCTTCACTTTCCCGCGAGTAGATACATTTTCCGGAATTGTAGAAAGTCAGATTTTCTAAATATACTTTTGCGGTCACTACAGTTGTGTCCACCGAGCCCTTGATGGTAAAACAACCTTGATTCTTTGGGCCAGCGATATTTATGAAGGTGCAATTTTTCACCCAAATGGTATCGGCAACCCGCTCCTGCTCATCTTCGGTTCCACTGACTTTCTGCATCAGAATAGCCTCATCTACCAGGTTTTCAAAATGGCAATCCTCTATAAGCAAATTGCCCAGCAAGGCATCATTTCTAACCCGAATTGCATTACCGACATTATCAGTCTCCGGGGTAGCATTTTGATAGATATTATAGAATTCACAGTCTTTGATTATTATATTTTGCCTGGGCTGGTTTACGGGTTCAATATCAGGAACTGGTACTACCCCAATGACATCTTTTGATGTGAAAGGATTTAAACTGCCATCTGTACGCTCACCATCAAAGATTATGCCTTCAACGGTGAAATCAGCCCATACCTCAAATACAGTGGACACTGTATCACCTGCTGAAGCGCGTATGATCGGTTTATTGGCCAGGTCCGCTTTCGCCCGGATTGTTAAAGGAACTGAAATTGAATCCTGCTCGGATAACTCATAGATACCGCCATCTGTCGTTAATTCAAGTATAATGTCTGAGACGGCGCCTGAGTTAGCGTATATTAGTGCTGCTGTCAGGTCGGCATCCGGACCAGCATCAGCGGCAACCGGAATTACAGTTTGTGAATAACCAGTACTTACGAATAATAGAACTAAAATCGTAACGAACGTCATTTTAAAGACCTTCATTTAGACCTCCAATTGTTAATACACAGTGAATTTATTTATTTACTTAATAGAAATTCTTGTTGCCTGACGCCTCCTTTCCGCGCGAAGTTTGATATGATTAAAGGTGATAAAACTAATGAGATTGCTTCGTCGTTTTACTCCTCGCAATGACAAATAAATTCAGTTTAAAGACCGATTGTATAAGCAAACAGCATTCTATCAAGACTTTCCGTCACATAGTTTGTATTGCTGAAATATGAATCATAGTATTTCATACTTGTTGTGACATAAGCCAGATCGAAGACGCCAAAATTTGTTCTGAAACTGAGACCAAATGACCAGGAACTTATATCCGGACCTTCATCTTTGAGTGCTGCTCCATCCGGCACAAATATTTCTGTCTGATGCCGGTATCCGCCCATTATTGACAGAAATTCGAAGGCCGCGTAGTCAAATCCGAAACTCAATATGGTCTGATCAACCCAGCTCCGGTTGGTAGAATCCGGTTGAGAATACAAAAATTCGGCGTCACTGTAATTTTTTTGTTTGACATCAAAGGCCAGGCGAAATGACTCAACCGGCATGAGACTGACACCAATTGCATAGGAAAGTGGAATTTTCATCTCATCCTCGCCGGTGAGGTTTTCCGTATTGGAATCTGTAGCATTACCGCTTGTTATTTGCTGGGTCCACTTACGTGTAATTGTATAAGGGCCGGTGACATTGACTCCCAAACTGATGTGTTCAAATTCAACAATTGCTCCCAGATTAAAAGAAGTTCCACTAAATTCCGATACTCCGGCACTTGAAACATTCAATGTATCATAAGAATAGCGGAAAGAATTAGGTCCATCGAGCAGATCAAAATAGCCGATTCTGGAGAGACTTTGTGTTTCGTCGGTCTCACTACTCAATAAATTCACACCTGCGCCAAACATTACATTGGCGTTTAACTCATAACTAAAGGCGATATTAATTGTTTGTACATCACCCTCGCGCATTCTTTCAAAATCCGACCAGACAATCCGTACACTGTCGCCCGGGCTGGTGATTCTGTCAATATGGCCACCATACTCGTCCGTTCCGGGATGCGGATCAAGAAAAGTCTGATTACGATCATAATCAAGCAACCTGTATCTATAGCCATATGCGGCACCAATAACAAAATTCTGATCAGAAATACTAAAAGGATATGCGGCAGAAATGTTATTCAAAGAAAATCCGCTTTTTTCAACCTGCCAATCGGCGGCATCTTCACTATAAACATCCTGACCAAGAGTTGGTTGAGATACAAAATAACTTGAATCATCCTTAAATACTTCATAATCCAGTTTTCCATTATTCGCCGGATCCGGAGTGTACATCCCATCCAGATAAAAAGACATGGTTACAAACTGACGGTTGGGCCTATATTCCTGATTTTCACGCCATAGTTTATTATAAGTATTTGCTGAGACCGAAATCTGCAGATCCTCAATCCCATTTAAACCGGCCGGGTTCCAGAATATTGATTCTATATCCCCGGAAACAGATGTATACGCACCGGCCATGGCCTGGGCCTTGACACCATTTCCATTGTCACCCAAAGTGCCCTGGAATGACAAATTATCTCCCCTGTGCTGGGCACCTGCATTTTTTGCAAATATTATCATTAGACAGATCACAACCATGATCATTCTGTTTATTATATTTTTATTGAAAATATTGTGCATTACCATGCTCCCTGTACGTGATATCGGACTTAATTAAGGCCAAATCCTATCGAAAAACGGTGTACGGCATTTAAATACTCACCAAAATCACTATAAGAATAATCAACTCTTATTCCGGTGTAGGCGATGCCAAATCCATAGGTTAAACCTTCCTCATCAAAATTTAGCTTATACCCTGCCCGCAGAAATAATAAATCTCTAAACGCATATTCCATTCCAACATGATGTTGCTGACTATAGTCACGTGGTTGTGAGAGATCATAAGATATGAGCAGTTTATTTGCTTCTGAGTCCATTATAAATGAACTCTCCGGTGCAATCAAATATCCTGACAGACCCAGGGTAAAAGTTTGCGGTAAGGGATAACTTTTACTAAAGTAGGTAATTTTTGGGCCAAAATGTCTGAGAACTGCAGAGAGGGTTAAAGATTTAAACCCGGTATCGAACAAAACTCCACCATCAAAAATTACCGAGGAGGCAGATTGAACTACCAAATCTTCACGGGCATATTTAACCGTCAGTCCAAACGAAAATTTGTCTGTTAGTCTACGGGCAAAGGAAAGGCCGAGCACTATGGATCCAGGTTGTACAATATTTCCGGTTAATCCCGGATTATATGAACCCTGATCTTCCAGGCGAAATAAATGATCCACTCTTGTTTCTTCAATTTCACCTATATCGGTTAATATTGCCTGAATACCGATCGTACCTATATTATCCAGAGAATATGCTGCGGCAATTGATAAATGGGATATATCCAGCAGCCAATCCACATAAGACGATGCCACATCAATATTATCTACCCTGGTTAATGCGGCGGGATTCCAGAATACAGCCTCAGAGGTATTCACCACCGATGAATAGGCTTCCCCAAGGGCTGTTGACCGGGCATCCGGTGTCACCTTCAAAAACTGAAATGAAGTCGTTCCAACCTTGTCTATTCCTTGCCCCTGAGCAAAAAGCGAGATATTTAATCCAGCAATCAGGAGAAGAAGCAAGCAGGTCAATCTGAAATTCATATTATTCAGCCTCATTTTACTTTGCGATTATAAATTTTCCGGTGGCCTGGTCACCTTCCGGTGTTGTTATCACATATAGATATACACCGGATGCAATGTCCTGCCTGTTACGGGTAACCTGAAACCAGGCGGTTGAAAAAACAGGCTCGTCATGCTCAATGGTTTCGACCAGTTGTCCGGCATAAGAATATATTCTGATTGTACATTTGGCAGGTAGTCCGTAAAAACCCACTGCACCTTCCTGCCCAAAACCTTGAAATCCCGAGGAAACCGAAAATGGATTTGGTACGACATAAATTTTACCCAATTTTTCCACCGATTTGACATTCTTGCGATGAAATGTAATATTGGATTTACCGCTCTCAATACCACTCTCATCCAGTGATGTTACTGCATAGTATTTTGCCTCGCCAAGCCTGAAGGTTTCATCTATATCTTCGTATATGTATAAATCCTCTCCAGGCATTACATCATATGTCTTTAACAGAGACCATGGCCCCATACCAAATGTGCTGCGATACAGATTATACTTTACCAGATCACCCTTGAGGCGGGGATGGGTAAATTTTTCCGCCGAATGGTTACAGGAGATTTCTATCGTGGCCCGTGGGGAATTGTCGACATTGATAATAGGTGCAGGCACAGAATCCGGTCTTTTTTATTTTTCAATATTTTCCGAGGGACGAGGATTATCTTCGGGCCACATGATTCCCTCCGCCGGCCCCTGCCGGACAGAATCAAACGGAATAGTTCTACCAAGATAGGCCTCAAATGCCTTATGTGCCACCTGATTTACGGTAATCACATCCGAATTAATATAATCCGGATATCCATAATCATCTAAATAGGCTTCGGTTACTGTTTCACCATTTATAATTACTTCGCGGTTCCATGAAGGTGCAGGCGTCCATTGTGTATCGCTTCGCCATCCAATATGTTGCTTACCCTCGGTTGCACCGTATCCAATAACTTCGGCCAGAGCAAATTCGATTTTATCACCAATATTCATCACATAAGGACCATAACTGACCAGCATGGTTGTTCCGTTCCATGCCTGACTAAAACTAAAATTTGCTCTTCCCAGCCACTCTTTACCTCCCGGAGGAATATATCCTCTGTCGCTTGGATCACCATTCAGTTTTATATGATCAGTATCCCATATTCCAAGCCAGCGTTCATTAATATTGGTTGCCCGGTCTAAGATTTTTGATGAGCGGGAATTGGCTGTCTGACCGCGGATTCCCCAGGGTTGAAGTACCTTTCCTTCACTATCCAGTTCATATGGATTGCGGCTTGCATCATATAGTAAGTAGCCAACCTTCTCAGATTGATTGCGTTCGGGATCTGTTGGATCTACAATCGCCAGTTTTTCCGTATCATAATAAAGCATACAAAATCCCGGAGCCTGAGGACTTAAAAGTCCGCCACCATTAATACCGGTCTCAGCAAAATATTTAAAATTTTCTATATTGGGTTCCGGTTTAGCTGCGAGATGCTGTGTTACTTCATC
>CAYULK010000073.1:0-11569 GCA_964445625.1 uncultured Calditrichota bacterium | reverse complement strand
TACGCGGCTGGTAGAGCAAGAGAAGATCGATGCTGTTATGGAAGCAGCGCGTATCGTGCTTGATGCACTGAAATTTGATGCCGAATACATCCATGGAGACATCGGGTGGGAAGTCTGGAAACACGAAGCCGAGCCGTTACCGCAACGAACTATCGCTATGATGAAGAGCACCGATTGTGCCTTATTTGGCGCCATAACTTCAAAACCAAAAGAAGAGGCCGCAAAAGAACTGGATCCCGGGTTGCAGGGTAAGGGGCATGTTTATTTTTCACCTATCGTGCGTCTGCGTCAGGAATTCAACCTGCACACCAATCTGCGACCATGCAAAGCATATCCCGGAAATCCGCTCAATTTTAAAGAGGGTATCGACCTGGTCATCTTCAGGGAGAATACAGAAGGAATGTACGGCGGTGTGGAATTTCATCCCCTGCCTCAGGACGTTTTTGATGTACTTGCGGCCAACCATCCCAAGATGAAAAAATTTGCACAATACGGGCTGGATAATCTGGCCATGTCGACCCGCATCATGTCGCGCCAAAAATGTGCCAATATTGTAACCCAGGCATTTGAATATGCCAAAAAATATGGGTATAAAACCGTCACTGTAGTCGACAAACCAAATGTTCTTCGTGAAACCGGTGGTCTGATGATACGTACTGCCCGTAAAGTTGCCGGGAATTACCCCGGTATCGAACTATGGGAAACCAATATTGATGCCCAAACTATGTGGCTGCTTAAGAATCCACACAATTATGGTGTGCTGGTTGCTGAAAACATGTTTGGCGATATTTTATCCGATCTGGCTGCACAGCTGATCGGCGGATTAGGTTTTGCCTCCAGTGGTAATATCGGTGATAATTACGCCGTCTTTGAACCCACACACGGATCAGCTCCCAAATATGAAGGGCAGTATAAAGTAAATCCCCTGGCTATGCTATTGACATCAAAATTAATGCTGGATTGGCTCGACGAAAAAGAATTGGCCGGGAAACTGGAATCTGCTATTGCAACCACAATAAAAGAGAAAAAGGTAAAAACCTATGATATGGGTGGTTCCAATACATCCCTGGAAGTAGCACAGGAAGTCGCCCGAAATTTATAAATGAATGAACCGCAGATATCTGAGAAATCTGATTAGAAATGAGAGAGTAGGGATTAGAGATTACTTGTTAGTAGTAAGCCGTGGGCCGTCAGCAGCAATCTGTAATTAATTTCTCATTTTTAACACTAATTTATAATCTAAATCCTCTGAGTGCTGTGTTTTAATAAATATTGCCGTATGTTAAGCAGGAGATGAAGGATGGAAAATATCACGTATAAAATGGCCCGTTTCTCAAACCAGTTGAAATACGAGGATTTACCGGCAGATGTCGTTGATCTGACCAAGCGGTTTGTTTTTGATTCCATTGGTTGCGCCTATGGCGGAAGCAAAACCGAAGATGTGGAAATCATGCTGGACTTTTTTAATGATATGGGAGGTAAATATGAGGCCTCGGTAATCAATTCAAATCAAAAATTGCCTATGGTGAATGCCAGTCTGATAAACAGCCTGATGATACGTTCACTTGACTATAATGATATTTACTGGGAACAGGATCCATCTCATCCCAGTGATATAATTCCAGCTGCCATGACACCGGCAGAATTTCTGCATAAAAGCGGGAAAGATCTGATAGTTGCCATCGTTTTAGCCTATGAATGGGAGCAACGCTTGTGCGAATTCGCTATTCCGGGTATAAGGGAAAGAAAATGGCATCATGCTACTCTGACTCAGTTTGTCTCACCGCTGGTGGCCGGAAAAATTTTAGGACTTAATGAAGAACAAATGGTTCATGCAATGGGCATTTCTGCAAGCCATAATTACACAACTGGTGTGGTAACTGCCGGTAATCTGACCATGATGAAAAATACCGTTGATCCAATGGCTACGCAGGCTGGTGTGCTGTCTGCTCTTTTAGCCCAGAGAGGTTACAAGGGGCCGGCCCATGTAATTGACGGAAAGGAGGGATTACTGGACACTCTTGGTGAACGCTTTGATCTGAATATTCTGACTGATGGTCTTGGTGATACTTTCCGTATCAGCCGCTGTTCAATGAAAGCATTTCCAACAGAGGCATTAACACATTCGCCAATTTCAGCCGTGATCAAGGTTATGAAACAACATAAAATCGACAAAAAAGATGTGGCTGAAGTAAAGATCAGGACGGTTGCCCGGGCGGCAGATATTCTCTCCGATCCATCTAAGTATGATCCCCGCACACGAGAAACGGCCGATCATAGTTTACCATATTGTATCGCAGCTGCCATTGTTGATGGCACTGTAACTCCGGAAGCCTTTACCGAGCAAAAAATAATGGACGCTGAAATCCGCTCCTATCTGAATAAAATTAATGTGGTTGCTGAACCTGATTATGAAAAAACATTCCCTGAATTGAAGAAGGCCGGTCTGGAGATTACCACGACCGATAATAAAAAATTTGCGATTGAAGTTGATTATCCGCTTGGTGATTACCGTGAACCGATGGATGACGATACGCTTAATGCTAAATTCGACTCAATGGTTTTGCCCGAAACCGGGAAGGAAAAACGCGATAAAATCATTGATATTATATGGAACCTGGAAAAATTGGATGATGTGGCTGTTTTTGCAAAACTGATGACCTCACAGGTATAGGGTATAAGGGTATAAGGGTATAAGGGTATAAGAATTTTACGATTATGAAATCGTTTGTCAAAACTTTTTACATATTCATTTTTCTTTTGTCTTTTGTCTTTTTTCTTAAGTACACAATTACAGGATCGCCCCGTGACCAATCCCTTTATCATCGGAAATGAAATTTATTTGCGTGCACCGGAACCCGGAGATGAAGAGCTCTATTTATTATATTGCCATTGCAGAATCCATTAATTGGTCAAAAGGTTTTTGACTTGTAACGACTCAGCTAATGGTTGAGTATGCCTTTGATACACTTAATCTTAACCGCCTGCAGTTACATGTGTTTACCGGTAATCTACATCTGAAACAATAAATATCCATTATCTTCTTTAACTAAAATCATTGTTTTCGCATACCTGTGCGCTTTTACCGGCAATAATCATCCTGATACACCTGCGGTACAATTCTTGCAATCTCTTTCCTCCGGATTACTGAAAGGTCAGATGTTGCATAAAATATTTTTATTGATACTGATTCTCTTTATTCCTTTAACTGCACAGATTGATAGCACCCTTGTTTCGATACCAGGGGTTATTATTGAAGATGAAAGTAATGCCCAAAATCTCATTCATGAATATCTTAACTCACCTCTGGATATTAATCAGGTCTCTGCATCAGAATTAAGCATTTTCCCTTTTTTAACCACAGACCAGATTAAAATTTTAATTGAAAAAAAACCCTTTTATAAAAAGCGTGAAATTCAGAATGTACTTGGAGCAGAAACCTATCGTTTATTCCGCCAATACTTTTATGTCAGTAAACCGGAAGATTTTTTTAAATGGCATTTTTTAAGCAGAATCAGATATCCAATTCAGAAACCGGTTGGAATTATTAAAAGAATATATCCCGGTCCCGGTTATGATCTGTATACACGATTACGATTTTCACTTGGTAAATCCCTGTCCGGAGGAATCCTGATCCAGAAGGATCCGGGAGAGACCGAACCATGGGATCATATCTCCGGATTTATAACCTGGTCCGGATTTAACAATCATGTGGAGATTATCATCGGAAATTTTATTATCCATGCGGGACAGGATTTAATTTATTCATCACCCTTTTCACAGCAAAAAAGTGCTTCTGCCGGTTCTGCTTTGCGAAGCCGTAATTTCTATAGCCGCTCCTACCTGACCGGCAATGAAACCAGTGGATTCATGGGAGTATGTACCAGGCTCCGTTTTACTGAAAAGATTTTATTAACCGCTTTCTATTCTAAAATTACCCGTGATGCAACTGTCGCAGTTCCCGGAAAAATTACCGGATTTGCCACCTCTGGGTTGCATCGAACGATGTATGAAAACACTAACCGGGATATTCTGGCTGAAAATACAGTCGGCGGAGTCACAGAAATACAGATCAGTAATTATCTCAGGATAGGAGCCGTATTTATGCATACGGGTTATAATCCTGCTATAAATTTAAAACATGAACTAGATGCGGATGCAAAAATCAGGAACAAGTTTTTTAGTTTTAACGGCGCTGCCATTTCGTCATATTCCACATATTTAGGTTTAAATTTAACTCACTGCAATATTTCTGCAGAAATTGCCACAAACCATCTGAACAATCTTTCTACGTCGCTCGTATTCTTGTATTCATTTAAAAGATGGAAACTGGGTTTCCGCTTCTGGCAGATTGCGTCTGATTTCAAATCACCTCATGGTCGTGTTTTTGATAATCAATCTCCATTTCCCGCCGGTGAGCGCGGTTTTTATTTTGCATCCTCAGGGAAAATATCAAAAACAATCTCCGCTGATATTTACTGGAACCCGGTAAAAAAACTCTGGCGCTCCTATTTTGAACCTTTTCCACCTACATCGAACAACTTTTTTATACAATTTGTATTTAAATTGAGATCCGGCACAATTCTTACATCACGGTTTCAGTATCAGAAAAAAACCTCATATTTTTCTGAATCACATCAATTTGAAACTAAAACAAAAAAACGCTACCGCCTGCAATTTGACCATAAAATAAATACCAAACTTCAGCTCCGATCTAGGTTTAGTTATATATTTTTACCAACCTCATTTAATCATCCACCGCTAAAAGGACTGTCATACTTTCAGGAAATCAGAACTAAAATCTCAAAATATATACAATTGATTTTCCGCGTTTCGTCATTCAAATCAGATGATTATGAATCCCGCACATTTGAGCTGGAACATTCACTGGCCGGATCTTCTTCTCTCGCCACATTATATAATTCCGGGATTCGCTGGTATGCGATACTAAAAGTAAATATTAATTCATTTATTCAGATCTCGGTTAAATACCGGCGGATAAAATATAACGATATTGATTTTATTGGTAGCGGTTTGGATATGATTGGATCAAACATGAAAGAAGAAGTGGGTATTCAAATACGAATTTCCGGATAAATAAAAAAATATAAACTTATTTTATGCTTACCCGTTTAATAGAAACCGGGTGATTGCAACTCAGGTTTAAAATGGTTAGTTTCAATAAAAGCAGAATATGTATCGAATAAATTTAACATAGCTGTAATTAACTCTTATGTAATAGATCTGACCTTATTTCTGAATTGCACAGCCCATATTCTCGCTTGAACAATATAATGGTTCTATTATGCGTAACCTGCTGATTGTTTTTGTGTTTATATATATATATTCCGGCTTCGCCCGTGAAATAGAGATTGAAGGCAAAGTACGGGATGCCAATACTTATTCTGCGATTCCAAGTGTAAATATTTATGTCCAAAACAGTCCGGAAGGGACAACTTCAGGCTCCAACGGTACTTTTAAGCTGATTATTAGAAATCCCGCAGAAAACACCATGCTAATTTTTGAGCACATCGCTTTTGACACATTGTTCTTTGAATTATCTGACGCGCTTGAAACGGATGATTTTTATTTGCAACCGCGAATCATTCAATTTCCACAAATTACAGTAGAGGCACAACGAGAGCGACCGGATATTGCCAAAGATATTCCGCAGTCAATTGCCATTATTGAAGCTAAAAGATTTGAGGTTCAGGGTTATGTCGATGCCGGAGATCTTCTAAAAACCGACCAGAGTATTCAGATTGATGAAAACATTAGCGGAGAAAAAAATATTTCAATACGGGCGGGAAATGCAGAGGACGTCATAATTTTATACAATGGTATTAAAATGAACGATGTCTATGATAACCGCTTTGATCTGTCACTGATTAATCTCGAGGATATTCGCCAGATTCAAATCATAAAAGGCAGCAACACGGCCCTATATGGATCCGAAGCTTTTTCCGGTGTGATCAATTTTATCCCTAAAGCACACAGAAATTATCTCATTCGTTTTATGCAACGGTTTGGTTCATATAATTCGGGCGATTTTAACTTACAACTTAATCACAACTTCTTTAACCGCCTGAATATATCATATAATTTCAAGAAAGGAGCAAATAAAAGAAGATATGCGGATGATACTTCAAATACATTTCATCTTGAAAATAATCTGACATATCATACCGGTAATATTGTCTACAATCTCTCCGCTAATCCGGAAACTCAATTAACCGATCAGTTTTCCGGCTCATTTATTCATTCTAAAACAGCATTCAACGATCGCCGCTATAACGAATCAATATTGAACCTGAATCGAGTTTTCTCTGTCCGCTTCGAAGGAGATATTGTCATGATCAGGGATCTTAATATGGTTGCTTCAAAACAACTTTTTGACAAACAGGAGAACCTGAATATTTCCGGCGGATATCATAACCGTCTGTTCAAGAACGACCGTTCATATCTGAATATGGAGAAATACTTCAATTTTGGTACGATTGATCTTTTGGCCGCGTATCAATATGAGAATTCCGGTCTTGACTATTCAGATAAAATCAGCACAGCGACAGAGTCGCAACCTGGTGTAGAATCAGGAATATTTCAACAGATACGACATGGTTTTGTTTCGATTTTGAAAATAAAAACGCCAACATATTCTTCTTTTATGCAGACAGCAGATCTGGATATCAGCTATCGCTATGATGATGTCGCAAATAATTCTGATAATGTGGTATTTCGTGATCCCGAATTCGCCGATGATAATATTGCCAATAATGCCTGGAGCCATTCCACGGTAAAATTTTCTGCGCATCTCAACGGAAATCATGAAATATCAGAATATACAACCTTTATTAATTACGGAACGAACATTAAATTCCCGACACTTTTCCAGCAATTAAGTGTACCCGGCGTCGCTGATCCATCTACACCGGGTATCTCTACGAATCTTAATCCTGAAAAGAACAGAAGTCTTGAGGTAGGCTTTGAATTGAAAAGAGAATTTGCAAATCCGGGAAATATGGATGGATGGCTTTTATCCGGCACCTATTTTGAAAATTATTATGAAAATAAATTTCGAACTTATACCAAACCCGGAATTCCGGTTTCGTTCTACGAAAATGTCCCGACGGCTGATATCTCAGGATTTGAAGGCCGGATTGTAGGATATTTTTTACATAAAAAACTGACTTTTGAATTTGCGGTATCTGATTATTCTATTTCTGATAAAGCAGCTTTTCCCTTTAAATATGATACCAAGTTGATTGCAAATATGCTTGTTGATCACGCCGGTTATAGTTTTCAGATTCACTGGTTTTATGAAAGCGAACAGATTGGGTTAATAATTGATAATGATGATCCTGAATTTGTTCGTCTCGGACTGGAATTACCGGCATATCAAAATCTCGACATACACCTGGGAAAAACATTTGAAGTTTGGAAATTTAAGTTGTTCACAAATTTCACCGTCAGGAATCTCCTGAATACTGAATTTGACCTTGCCGGAATTGCAATCCGGGATCGTCGTTTTTACCTGTCATTTGGTTTTGAATACTAAACGGATCCGTCAATGAAACATTCTTTGTATTTTATAATTTTGATATTTATTATTATGGCCTGTACAAACAATCCGTTTTTTGGTGATGATCCTGCCAGTGATAAACATATAGTCAGAGGTAAAGTTCTCCTGGAAACCGGTGATTCTTCTGAAGATATTTATGTCTGGCTCGAAAAGTTGAATATTTCTACAAGAACCAATGCCCGGGGAGAATTCAGTTTGGCGCTCCCGCGTACTGATGACATGGTTGGATATAATAATGACTTAAAATTGTACTACTATGTTGGAAATTATGCTATTCATCATTCAAATCTACTCGTGGTCAACGGGGTATTTGAGTTTGGTAAATATGATATTAATAATGATGGAATTATTAAAGAAACCGTTTACCTGAAAAAGCTAATTGATATAACTACAACCTTCGACCCGAAGGCCTTTTCTGAGGATTATAACGACATTGTAAAAATAGAAGTAATAATAGTCAATCTGGATACAAACCTTTTAGTCATTAACCGAATGACCATTGAAGGAGTACTTAGCGGATATATATTCCGCGAGATAAACTCACCGGCGACCAGTGCGAAAAGATTCGATTTGAGGAGCGTGGTTTATCGCGGTTTTCGATTATACGATCCTGTTACCTGGACAGGATCTTTCGTCTGGGAGAAAAATTATCTGCCGTCTGGCACCTACGAAGTCTATCCCTATGTTTTTTTGCGTCAGCCAGACCTCCCCCAGGAGCTATTGGCTAGCTTTGGGACTAATGCCGACCAATTTACTGATGCATATCTTAAAATTCCTTTTAAACATAATTCGGATTTATTGACGATAAATTAAGTGGGATTAATTTTTAAACCTTTTATCTGACCTGGCTTTAGATATATCGGTCTTTTTTTTTCGATACCGGCCTGTCTTTATTCCGGATATTTTGTTATTTGCAAACTTTTTTTATTTTATGTCTGAATTTATTACATTTTACAATTATTATTCTTGATAAATAACACAAAAGGAGTCTCATTGTGCGAATCATAATTTTATTACTGTTTATCATCCTGTTTTGCTTTGCAATTCTTTTGTCTCAGGATTTACCTGATTATGAGGGCGGTTTCCCTGATGGATGTACCACCATTACCGTTGGTAAGTTAGCTATGAGTGACAGTTCTGTCGTTACATCTCATACCTGCGACAGTCACCGGACAAGAAGCTGGTTCGATATCACGCCGGCCAGAGATCATAAAAAAAATTCGGAACTAAATCTGGTAAAAAGGTTCCCTTATGATTCTCTTGCTATGCCGACCTATACCCATAAATCTACAGGTGATATACCCCAGGTTGAGCATACAAATGGATATATTAATACAGCCTACCCCTGTATGAATGACAAACAACTGGCTATTGGCGAGTCAACCTTTGGCGGACGAAAATCATTGCAATCGGAGAACGGTTTAATTGATTGTCAACAGCTGGTCAGATTGATGCTTGAGCGCTCTGGTACCGCCCGCGAGGCAATTAAACTGGGCGGAGAACTGACACAAAAATATGGATATAATGATGCGGGCGAATGTCTGACTATTGCTGATAAAAATGAAGTATGGCATTTCGAAATTGTCGGGCCCGGCAAAGGAAATACAGGTTCTGTTTGGGTCGCCCAGAGAGTTCCCGATGATCACATAGCTGTTAATGCCAATGCCAGCCGGATCAGTGAAATTGATTTATCAAACCCGGACTATTTTTTAGCATCCGAAAATATATTTCAAGTGGCCCAGGATAGTGGCTGGTGGAATCCGGAGGATGGATCCTTTAAATTTAATTATGTATATAATCCAGGCGGCCGAACCTCATTTGCCGCACGCCGGCGTGAATGGCGTGTCCTTGCATTATCTGCACCGTCACTGAATCTCGATGCCAATGCCGAAAGCTTTCCATTCTCGGTAAAACCCGATTCTTTAATTGACCTGCCTCGTCTGATAGCTATGTTTCAGGACTATTATGAAAATACACCATACAACTTTATAAAAGATCTTACCTGGGTTAATGAAGATAATAAAACTGAAATTTCGCCACTTGCCAACCCGTTTATGCCATATGATATGAATAAACTATTCCGGATTAACGGGGGCTGGGGCTGGCGTGGCGAACGAACAATTGCCAGGTGGTACACAATGTATGCAACTATTACACAATCGCGCAGTCATTTTCCCGATGAGGTGGGCGGTGTTGTCTGGATGGCAATAGATAATGTGGCATCTTCTATCTATGTACCTCTCTATTGCAGTATCACCGATGTAGCTGATCCGTATAAAGCTCCGGGCCGGTCGAAAGGATATAACCGGGAATCTGCCTGGTGGGCCTTTAACCGTTTAGGTACGCTTGCGGCACAGCGCTGGGGAGATATGCGTCATGACGTGACTAATGTTTGGCAACCTATGCAGGCCGAGCTGTTAGCCAATCAGGAAATAATCGAAAAGAAAGTGCTTAAATTATTAAAATCAGATCCGGAACAGGCCAGAGCAATTCTTACGCAGTATGGTAAAGACTGGGGTAACAAAGTTGTCAAACGTGCCTGGAAGCTGGGTGATGAGCTCTGGACAAAATATGACGAAAAATTCTAATCTTTTTATATATCTATGCGAAAATTCGCCACAACTGTGCGACAATAAAGCAAATAATCAGACCCATAATTACGGGAAGAAAAGTTGATACCAGGGTCCATTTAATACTTTTTGTTTCCTTATAAATTGTATAAATCGTAGTTGAGCACGGATTATGCACTAAACTGAATAACATTAGATTGATCGCGGTCAGTAAGGTCCATCCTCCGGCCGAAAATAATGAGGTGTATGCATCCATGTCATCAAACTCAAACATAACCCCCGCACCTTCTCCAACACCGGCAGCCTTTGTCGTTAATATGGTAAGCATCAATATTGTGGGAATAACTATTTCGTTGGCCGGAATGGCGACAATATAAGCCAGAATGATCACCCCGTTCAAGCCAATCAAAAACGCAAACGGATCCGAAAAATTAATTATGTATTCTGCCAGACTCTCGTCACCTACACTGACGTTGCTTACCAGCCATATTACTGCACCGGCCGGAATTGCAAAAACAATAGCCCGCCAGAGAACAAAAATGGTACGGTCAATTAATGATGTATATAATGTCTGCAAGATTCTGGGCGGACGGTACGGGGGTAGTTCCAGAATAAATGATGATACCTCACCTTTAAGATACGTTTTTGACAGTACCCACGATACAACAAAAGTTAAAACAATTCCGATCAAAGAAATTGCTACAACGGACATAGCAGAGACAAAGCCTGCCAGTAATGGTGGTACCAGGGAGCCTATAAACAATGTGGCAATCAGTATTTGTGTCGGCCAGCGGCCATTACATAGTGAGAAATTATTTGTTATGATTGCAATCAGTCGTTCGCGTGGACTGTCAATAATTCTGGTAGCAACCACCCCGGCTGCGTTACATCCATAACCCATAGCCATTGTCAGGGCCTGTTTACCATGAGCACCTACTTTTTTGAACATTTTATCCATATTAAAAGCCACACGCGGCAGGTATCCAAAATCCTCAAGTAGGGTAAAGATTGGAAAAAAAATCGCCATCGGGGGCAGCATAACGGCGATTACCCAGGCCATGGCCAGGTACATTCCATCTATAAATAAGCCGTTTATCCAGGCTGGAACACCTAAATCTGTTACAAACGATTTCAGAACGGGGTGCATGGTATCCACTAAAAGTGACGCCAGCATTCCCGAAGGCACATTTGCACCGGAGATGGTTACCCAAAAGACAAGCATTAACAATAAAAGCATAATTGGCAGACCGGTAGCGGGCCTTGTCAATAATCTGTCTAATGCCGCATCCCAGACAAAACCCGGCTTCTCATCTTCCCGGGTTACTACTTTATCTGATATTTCAGCAGCATCCTGATAAATTGATTCAAGCAGAGAATCATGGAAATTATCGCCCAGTTTCCAGCGTAATTTATCTGCAGT
>CAYULK010000072.1:0-11585 GCA_964445625.1 uncultured Calditrichota bacterium | reverse complement strand
GGTAATTTCCGATATTGATTTACCCTGATTACGCATGGAAATGATCAGAGAGCCAAAATCATGAACCGCACCCATAATAACAGAACCCGCGAATACCCAGATAATTGCCGGCAGCCACCCCCATATAACGGCGATGGCCGGTCCGACTATTGGACCGGTTCCGGCAATAGAAGTAAAATGATGTCCAAATATAATTTCTTTTCTGGTCGGCACATAGTCAATGCCATCCTCAAATTCTACTGAAGGCGGCTTATTTGCATCAGATATTTTATAAATTCTGTTCCCTATATATTTGCCATATAGCTGATAAAACAGGATGTAGCCGAAAAAGGAACCAATCATTACAAGCAAGGTTAACATATTTAATCATCCTTGTTGCTATTGTACACTGCCAATGATATATGAATCATATCCTTTTGAGGAATTGATAGCTAGCAATTCCTGAACATCCTTTTCGGCAAGAACAAACACAAGACCGATACCGAGATTAAACGTTCGCCGCATGTCCTCTTCCGGAACATTTCCCATTTTATGTATCAAATCAAAAATGGCAGGCCGTTGCCATGCCCGCCAGTTGATATCCAATTTCAGATTATCGCGCAGGAGTCGTTTTGTATTACCCTCAATCCCGCCCCCGGTGATATGTGCGATACCGGGCACCGGTATTTTTTTCAATACTTCCCGGATCAAATTCACATAACAGATATGTACTTTTAATAATTCAGCGCCAATTGTTCCCGATAATTCATCTATATATGAATCAGTCGTGTATGGTTCAAATAATACTGTCCGGGCCAGTGAATAGCCATTTGTATGCAGGCCGCTCGAATTTACACCTACCAGAACATCTCCGGTTGCTATTTTGCGTCCATCTAAAATATTGTCTTTTTCAACAATTCCAACAATGGTGCCCGATAAATCGTATTCACCCGGCTGATAGAAATCCGGCATTTCTGCAGTTTCTCCTCCGATCAGCGCACAGCAACCATTTTTACATCCGCGGATAAATCCAGTCATAACATCAGTGAATACATCGGGTTCCAGTTTTCCCGTGGAAAAATAATCAAGGAAAAACAACGGCACAGCACCCCCAACGGCAATGTCATTTATACAGTGATTAACCAAATCTTCACCAACGGTATCATGTTTGTTCATCAAAAATGCGATTTTTAACTTTGTCCCTACGCCATCGGTACTCGAGACAAGTACAGGTTTATTATATGCGGCTTTATCCAGTTCATACATACCGCCAAATAAGCCGATATCGGTAACTACATGTGAATTGAAGGTCTTTTTAATCTCTGATTTTATTGATTGAAGCGCCTGTTCACTCTTATCGATATCCACGCCGGAATCTTTGTATGTAATACACTTCATCCTAATCTCCAGCCATTGATGTAAATTTTTCACCTAACTGAAGCAGATATTTATGCCTGATTTCATTAAAAAAATTAATTATCTCCTCCTGTTGGTAATCCGGATAAGTCCAAGATTGTTTTTGGAAACTTTGCATGGTGTATGTCAGATGAATATCGCCAAATATTCCCTTATCCAGATATATCCGGTGTGCATAATTTTTTGTGGTAGCCAATACCAGCTTTGCTTCTGATATATAACCGGGATCCAGATTTACCTGTCTTCCTGCTGCGACAACGTATTCTTCTTCTAATTTATTGGTTTCAATTTTAATATCGGGAAGAGTTACAGGTTCAATGAGCCGGGTAAAAACCAGAAATAATTTTGTTAAATTTTCACCCAACTCATTGGCATAATAGGTCGTAAAAGAACTAAAGATATAGGAATGGGAACGTTTTTCAATACTGGAAAACTTCTGTTCCAGCCTTTCCAGAACATTTTCCAGTATCACACCCGGCGCATAGGTCACTCCAATAATTAATTTAACCGGTGGATGTTTCTTTATTTTACCCATTTTATTGTGTTAATTGCATTGACCGGGCAATTTAATTCTGGCTTTTATACCTGATACATTTTTTCTATATCGTCAGCAAATTTTTCCATAACAACTTTGCGTTTTACTTTAAGCGAAGGAGTCAGTTCCCCGGTTTCAATAGAAAATGGTTGTTTTGCCAGAACAAAGTTTTTAATTGATTCAAAACTTGATAGATTATCATTTACGGAATCAACGTCTTTACTCACCAGCTCTCTAACTTCCGGCAAACTCGCAAGGCTTTCATTACTATCAAAGGTCCAGCCGTTTTCATTTGCCTTCTTTTCGAGAACCTCAAAGGCAGGTACAATTACTGCGGCGCAAAATTTTCTTTTATCGCCGATAACCACCGCCTGTTCGATATATTTGCATGTGACTAATTTTCCTTCGATCCCCTGGGGTGCGATATTTTTACCACCGGACGTTACAAGAATATTTTTCTTACGGTCTGTTATCACCAGCATATCCTGTTCATCCAGAAAGCCAATATCACCTGTATAAAACCAGCCATCACTATCAATTACCTCTTTTGTTTCTGCCTCTTTATTATAATATCCCAGCATAACATGCGGGCCGCGAGTCAGGATTTCACCATCTTCCGCAATCTTAAGTTCCGCATTAAATATCACTGGTCCTACGGTACCGAATTTGAATTTATCGGCACAGTTGACACATATAACCGGTGAGGTTTCAGTCAAGCCATATCCTTCAAAAATAAATAATCCCGCCGCACCAAAAAACTCACCGATTTCCTTAGACAGTGGTGCTCCTCCAGAAATAAAAAATCTAAGTTTTCCTCCAACCCGCTCAGCCAGTTTGCTGAATACAAGTTTATAGGCAAGGTTTCTTTTAAATTGCAGGCCCGACCCGATAGATTCTTTATTCATAACCCGGTTGACATACTCACGTCCAACCCCAATGGCCCAGTAAAAGATTTTTCTTTTTACACCCGGGCCTGATTCAACGTTTTCTAATATTTTGGCATATATTTTTTCATAAAGGCGCGGCACACTAGTCATAATAGATGGATGGACTTCCTTCATATTATCAGCAACGGTATCAATGCTTTCTGCATAGGCAATTGTAGCTCCGATGGAAGCAGCCAGATAATGACCCGCCATACGTTCAAAGACATGACACAAAGGTAAAAATGATAAAAAGACATCCTCCTCACTCACATCAAGCGCATTTAATCCACCCTGTATATTACTGATCAGGTTGTTATGAGTGAGCATTGCGCCTTTTGGTTCCCCCGTGGTACCGGATGTATAAATTATCGTGATCATATCATCCGGATTAATTTTATTCCTTTCTGATTCTAGAAAATCCGGATGAGCAGCATTGTATTCAGCTCCTTTGGACATAAAATCGGACATGTTCTGACAGTCTTTCATACTGTTTTCATAATCAAATACTACGATATGTGCTAAATCCGGACAATTATTACGTATGGATTCCAGCTTTTCGTACTGTCCCATATTTGAACAAAAAATCACTTTGGCTTCAGAATCTTTTATCATATATTCAATCTGCGAAGGAATTAATGATGGATATATCGGTACATTTACAGTCCTTATAGTTAATGTCGCATAATCTGTGAATGCCCATTCAATCCTGTTTTCTGACAGCAGGGCGATTTTATCGCCCGCTTGTATCCCCAGTGCGGCCAGTCCTCCGGCAATTTTATTAACCCAATCCTTGGTCTCATTGAAACTTATCGACCGGTACGCTCCATCTTTTTTATACATATAGGCAGTACGATCTCCGAAATGCTCTGCATTGCCCGGAATTATTTCAGATAAATTTTTGTAATTCATAATTCCTCCGATTAGATATTTGAAAGGTAGGGATGATCAAAAATTAACAATGGAATATAGTCAACCATGATAAAGGAAGCAATAATTTATTGGCTTTTGGAAACAGTGGGTAGTTTACAGTAGACAATAGGCAATAGGCAATAGGCAATAGGCCGAAAATATATAGTATGCCGTGTCCGCACAATGGCAGAATACAGTTTGCAGTACAAAAAAAGTCAATTACTTTATATTCAGGATATCTTGCGCAGAATCCGTTCCAGCCGGTAGGCAAAACTTTTCCTGATATCAGTATAGGTTGCCGGCGAATCTAATTCCTGCATAAGGTCAATATATTTGATGCCTCTTTCCGTATATTGCATGGCCTGAATATGATCTTTCTTGTGATGCTCATAATACTTTGCCAGTTCTTCCAGTGCAAACAGGATTTGTGATTTTGATTCCAGCATATCATGCCAGATGGAAACTGCGTCGTGCCAACGATTTTGTCTCTTCAATGATATACTATAGGCAGCTGCCATTTTTCGGGGCAAAGAAATTTTTCTTTTTAATACCTGTTGATATAACTCACTTGTTCTTTTTAATTCGCCATTTCGGATCGCAAGACCTAACAATACTTGTAATTCATTATCTGAGACCTGATCTTCTGCATTCTCCAGTTCAATTTGATGCATATATAATATTAACCTGCCCAGTGAAAGAATATCCTGCTGATTATGGCGGATAATTTTTAGCATTTGATCGACAGATCCGGTTTGAAGAAAATCAAAATATGCCTGGGGAATCAACCATCCTTCAATATCTCCATAGCGATAGAACCTGAAAATCTCCCGCTCAACGGTGGCGAGGCTGCAGTCTGGTAAATGGCTTTTCCAGAGTCTGCGGGCAAAATGAAGAAGATCTATATGCTGAAATGAAATAAATGGATTATCAATTCGGTTAAGGATGAAGCGGTTTTTTATCAGCGGGTAATCAAATGATTTTCCATTATAGGTTAAAAGATGTGTTTTGGAGGAAAAATTTTTAGCCAGGTCAAGATAGGCAATTATTTCACGTCCGTATTCAGGTAAAAAATACTGATGTACCCGGACACCATCTTCCTCAAAAACACCAAAACCTATTAAAAAAGGAAAAGTACCTGCCCCACCGGCCAAACCGGTTGTCTCCAAATCAAATATCAGGATATCATTCAGATTGACTGGATCAGACAGGCGCTTACGTGATAACAGCGGCAGACGGATTTCCATGTGGGAGGAAGGATCACTTTCATGAAAGAAGTGGCTGTAGGCATAGAATTTTTCAATTTTTAACACATCCGCTGCATCCGGATCAACAGGAATAGCTTCAAGTTTTTTATAAATGTCAGCTATTGCTCTCCGGTTCTTTGACTTTTTTTTAGCCGGAGCCGATTCATAATATTTTAATTTTTCTTTGAGATCCATCAGGTTTGAAAAATTCCGGGATAGGGTATATTATAAGATCAGTTGCAGAATTTTTTTTGCACTTTTCTTTCCGAATAATCCGGCTTCCAGGGGCGGACCTATGCATGATGGACAACCATTTTCGCAGGCACAGCCGGAAACTAATTCCAGGGTATTTTCCATCAGAAGACGATCAATTGTAAAAAACTTTTTACTCAATCCGACACCACCGGGAAATTTATCATAAACATAGATCGTCGGTTTATTGGAGAATGGTGCCCGGATCATGGGGACAACGCTTATATCACTGCGATCACACATAATATACAATGGTATAAGGTTCTGAAGCATGTATCCGATACCACGGATTCCCTCACCGAGTATAGATTCTTCAAAATATGGATCGCCAAATAACTCATCGGGGAATTCAATCCAGGTGGATGTCGAATGCATTTCCATTTCCGGTAGATATACCCGCCCCATACCCACGTTCTCGTGTGTAAAGAATTTCACTTTTTTAAATGAGGTTACTACGGTAGTTACAGCGACTTCACCATAACATTTATTATATTTATGTTTTTTCTCTTCCAGAATATCAAGCACTTTGAGATTTGTCTTTGCCACCGCGTCGGTATAATAATCAGAATCTGTTGTACTGACAAAGGCCTTTTTACCATCCCAATCCAGCTCATCAACCTGGAATTGCTGACTCTCATGGATATAAATTGCATCCTTATGTACCAGCATCGGCGCAGAAAATAGATCGACTTCACCGATTATCTGATTATTTCCAGATGTATTTACAATGACGACATTATTTGGATTCGCATTCCGCAGGCTAACCTCATCTGCCGGATATACTTCCTGCATCCAATAGAATTTGCCATCCGTTTCCCTTAGAATGCGTTCATCGCGCAAATATTGCAATAACTGCCGGGTAGCATCCGTACCAAAATTCTCATCGGTTGTAAACGGCAATTCAAAGGCAGCACATTTTAAATGACTCATCAATATCGGCAGATTATCCTGATCAATATTTGCCGTTTCTGGATTTTTATCAAAGAAGTACTCCGGATGCTCCGCAATATACTGATCCAGAGGAGAACTGCTTGTGACCAGAATTGACACAGAAGTAGTCTGTCTTCTCCCGGCGCGACCTGCCTGTTGCCATGTACTTGCGATGCTGCCCGGATATCCGGCCATAATCGAGACATCTAATTGTCCGATATCGATACCCAGTTCCAGAGCGTTAGTGCTCACTACCACCTGAATGCTCCCGTTTCGCAGCCCTTGTTCAATTGCGCGGCGCTCTTTTGGCAGATACCCGCCACGGTATCCCCTGACTTTTGCCGGACTAATCTTTAATTGCCGCGCTGTTTGCTTTAGATAGGTAACAAGAATCTCTACATTCAGTCTACTTCGGGCAAATACAATCAGTTGAATTCCGGTTGGCAGAAAATGCCTGACAATACGCCGGATCTCTTTGACAACTGAATTTCTCAGACCCAGTTCTTTGTTAACCACAGGTGGATTGTAAAAGATGAAATGTTTTTCACCGGTAGGTGCACCATTATTGTCAATTACTGTTACGTTTTCGCCAATGATTTTCTCAGTAATTTCCCTGGGATTAGCTATTGTAGCCGAACAACATATGAATTGGGGATTGCTGCCATAAAACTCGCAAATCCTCTTCAGACGCCGGATAACATTAGCCAGATGGCTGCCAAAAATACCACGATAGGTATGGATTTCGTCGATAACGATATAACGAAGATTTTCAAACAACTTTATCCAAAGCGTGTGGTGTGGCAATATGCCTTGATGCAACATATCAGGATTTGTAACAACAATATGTCCCGCAGACCGGATAGTACGCCGTACATCCTGAGGTGTATCGCCATCAAATGTGTGACAGATGATTTTTTCACCGGATTTTTCAGCCAAATCATGCAGTTCATGAACCTGATCCTGGGCCAGTGCTTTGGTTGGAAAAAGATAGAGCGACCGGATTTCTCTGTTCCGGGTGATTTCAGACAGGATGGGTAAATTATATGTCAGGGTTTTACCGGATGCCGTTGGTGTCACAATGACGACATTATTACCGGCTGTGATTTCTTCAAATGCGGTGGCCTGATGGGTGTATAATTGCGAAATACCACGATCAACAAAAACTTTTTTTATCTTTTCCGGAATTGAAGAAGGAAAGGAAGTGAATTTTGCTTCCTGCGCCGGAATGGTTTTCCATGTGGTAACATTATTTTGAAAATCAGAATTACTGCCTAGATATTCAATGAGTTGTGGAAGATTCATGCAGCATATCTAATCGGTTCGGCAATTATCATCCGGTCACCTACAATGCCGAGATTGCGTCATCTATAAGTGAAACGACCTGACTCATAGTGGCGGTTGTTGTCTTTTGCTCCAGGTCAAGTTCAAAGATATCATAATTTCCGTAACGGTTGCTGTGAAACATTACTTTTTTACCATCTGGTGATATTATCGGATTCAGATCATCGGACGGATTAGAGGTTAATCGTTGTTCATTGCTACCATCACTGTTCATAATATATAATTCATAATTTCCGTCCCGGTCAGAAAAGAATGCGATTTTCATACCATCAGCGCTCAAATCCGGAGAGACATCATTTGCACCACTATTAAACGTCATCTGCTCGACAGAACTGCCATCCGCTTTCATTTTATAAATCGCAAAGTCACCATTGCGATTTGAATCAAAAAAGAGTGGATCTGTCTCTCCACCGGACATAACCGGTCCACCGTCATTCACATCACCCTGTGTCAGTTCTAATTGAAAGCTGCCATCCTTTTCCATCATAAAAATATGACTAAAGAGATCCACCACACTAACATCACGCAGATCACTTCTTTCAGAAACAAAGACGATGAATTTTCCATCTCGCGAGAAGCGTGGCCGCCAGTCATTGGAGCTATTGGTAGTTAAATTCATTTCGCGACCATTTACCAGATCCATCACATAAAGATCACGGAGTTTCTGGTTATATTCTACTCCGCGGTGATCATCACGGGTAGATGTGTAGGCAATGGTTCTGAAATCGGATGAATATGCCGGATGTTCTTCATGTGCAGCATTGAAAGTAATTTGTTTGGTACTTTGTGCCGCAACATTATATTCAAATATATCCCAGTTATCATCCTGATATTTTTGAAAGATAATTTTAGTGCCATCCACGGAGTATGATGCAAAGGCTTCTGCGGCATCTGTTGCTATCACCGGATCTACTTTATATGAATCCATAAACTTTTGCGAAATTCTGGCCAGGTATTGCTGACCGTCAATTCCAAGCAGGATTTCTTTATAATTCTGAAATGCTTTGCGATTATCGCCCAATTCCATACATAATTCAGCGTATTGATATTTAATATCTGATTGACCCGGATCTATGGCCAGCGCTTCTTCATAAGTTTTCAATGCTTCCATATTGCGACCAATTTTCTGATATTCCTGAGCCAGTTGATAACGCCATTCCATTTTACCGGGCTCATCCTGTATCTGTTCTTTCAGATCAGCAATTCTTTCCGCTGATTCGGCTTCTGACATGGAAAATGATTCAGATTCCGGGGTTACCTGCGATCCGCCACAAGCAATTAAATAAATTGCTAACAGACTGATAAGTAAAAGTCTCACAAAATGCATAGCTCCTCCTGAAGAGACTGATTAATTACTAATTTGTTTTATACGTTTCTGAGCATCTTTTTTTAGTACGAGATCAATTCCCGGGCGCTTGACGATTTCCTGATACATTCGTACAGCATCATTAGTTCTACCCAGCTTTTCATACGACTGTCCGGCATAATAAAGAGCACTTGCTTCCCACTGTAGTTTAGTTTTTCGTGATAAAAGAGGTATTTTGACATATTCTGCTATCGCGTTCTCATACTGACCGCTACGGAAGTAAGCATCCCCAATATAGAATTGAATTTCCGGTTCTTTTTCACTATCGGCAACTAAACGCGTTTCCTTTAAAATTTCTACAGCCCTGTCAACCTGGTTGAGGGCCACATATGCCCGGCCAATCATTATTTTCTTATCAATAACATCATCTGCATGTGGGTAAGTTTCAATATATTCGCGGGACAGTGCCAGAGCAGCATCCCAAAAATTAACAAATGTATAGGCTTTAATCAAGTTACTCATCACTTGTTGTTTTAATACAGGATCAGAGGTGCGATCCAGGGCTCGTTTGAAACCGGTCAATGCACTTTCATATTTTTCAGATCGGAAATAAATACCGCCAAGTGTATTATACACCGCACCCAGATTATTACTTTCAGGAAATTTTTTTGAAAATCCGGTAAGCAGATCAAGGGCTTCTTTTTGTTTGTTCTGGGAGATATAAGTTAGAGCCAGATGGTACTCTGCATCATCTTCATATTTAGTTCGTTTATAAGATTTCGACACTTTCTTAAAATATTTTACGGCCTGACCAAAGTTTGAATTTTTTCGGTAGTATTCGCCCAGCTCAAATTGAAAAGCGGCCAGATTTTCATTCTGCCCTTTAAACTGACTGCTAAATTGAGAAATTAACCGCTCGGCCTCAGGACGTTTTCCACCCCGGATCAGCGCAATGATTCCCTGTGCCTTCGCCTCTGCTTCCTGCGGTGTACCACCAACCAGCTTTGCCAGTTTAAAATACTGGCGTGATGCTTCCGGATACTTTTTGGTTGTAAAATATGTTTCCGCAATCCGGATATTAGATTCTGTATACAGACCAGAATCTGCAGATGAAACTTTCTGGAAACTGAAAACGGCGCTGTTTGGGTCATTTAATTTCAAATAAATTTCACCCAGCAGAAAGTTTGCATTATTACTGTAACTTCCATCCGGATCACCTAGCAGATAATTTATTACATATTCCCGGGCATGATTCCAGTCATATAAATTGAAATATGCTCGCCCCATTTTATAGTACTGCGCGGATTCGGATTTATTTATGAATTCTTTACTTAAAACGATGTCATCCGGCGGAAGAGAACAGATTTGTTCTTTATAACCGGCAATGGCAAGATCATATTGACCGGAATACAGATAGACATCGGCACGTCTTTCAATTCCTTGCCCGGCAATGGCTGTATAGTAGTACTCAGCAATTAATTTATCATATAATATTCGGGCGTCGGAATACTGTCCCTTCTTTTCACTCAAATTACCAAGTTTATACATTGCCCGGGCTGCACTCTCTGAGCTGGGATATGAACTGGCAATAATTTTATATTCATCAAAATCGGTTCCGCCGGCAATCAACTCACGAAGTTCAGCATGATTATAAAGATATTGTGGATATTCAGGGCTCGATTTATAATATTCAATCAGTATTTTATACTGGGAAAGTGCTTCAGCGTATGTAATCTTGTCTTGCCGGTTCAGCTGACCAATTTCAGCATGCCACTGTTCCCGATATTTACTCTCAGGATATTTGGACAACAACATATTATAATATCCGGTTTGTTTCTTAATCGATGGCATATCGACGATGACACCCAGTTTTACAAATTCCCATGAGATCAGATCCGGTTCAGACGCTGAGGATAAATTTTCCATGGCAGCACTAAAATCAGTTTTTGCTTTACCCAAATATACATTTCTCTGCTGATCGGTAAGCTCGCGTTGCCCCGACAGCATTTTGTAACACATTCCAATATAGTAATGGATATCAGCAATCCGGTTTTGATTTTCAGGCAGGCTAATCGATTTTTCAAATTGATTTAGCGCCGCTTCATAGTTTTTAAGATTCTGGTAGTAAACTTTTGCCAGTTTAAATTGTAATTCACCACTTTTTTCCTGGTTAATGATATCACCCATCAGGATGGTCAGTTGATTGATACCTACATTCTGGTCAACGATTTTATAATTATTAAGATATGATAACAGATTTTTAGCATGTACGGCCTGCTCACTTGGTGCAAACTCCCGGAGTAGTTTACTATAATAACGGGCACTCTCATCATATTTTTCAATCTTTTCATAGGCAATCGCTACCTCAAGAATATAATCATCCTTTTCAGGAAATCTTTCTTCTGTATAGATGCTTGGCTCCAGCTCTTTAATAACAGCCGCCCAATCGCCGGTAAATTTAAGAAAGCTGGCTAACAAGGATTTATCATGATATGAAAAATCAGAATGTAACTTTAACTGATATAACTCTGAAGCACCTATTATATAGTCTTTGAGCTCCATTAAAAGACCGAAATAATAATCTTTGGTCTCATAATATCCCTGAAAATTCCGATAGTCCGGACTTAACACAATCTCTTTGAGAACCGAAACAGCTTTGGATAAACTTTTTTGTTTTTGCCAGGTTAAAGCTGTTTTTAATTTTCTGATAACAAAAGAGGAATCTGATTCATCCAGAGCACTGTTCT
>CAYULK010000071.1:0-11609 GCA_964445625.1 uncultured Calditrichota bacterium | reverse complement strand
ATATGAGCCGCATGCGCGAACTCCGGATTCATCTGTTTCATTTTATGGCACCAGGCAAGAGACTCCTCATATTTCTCACCATTCAACAAGGTCCATGCCAGGCCGATGTTTGTCCAGAAGGACAGGGAATCCCTTTTCACCGCTTTGCGCGCCATTTTTATGGCATTTTCGTGATCTCCCATAAATCCTAACGTCTGGGCATATGATTGATAGGGTGTGTTATGATCAGGAAAAAGTTTAATATTTTTCTTGTGCAGTTCTATTGATCGGTCAACCTGACCATGAAAAGCATAGGCTGTGGCCAGATTACCCGAAATAATCGGTGACATCGGATCGAGTTCCAGCGCCCTTTCATAAATTTTTACACGTTCACCTAATTTTCCGGAATTGGTATGACATATACCAAGCCAGTGATAAGCCAGGATATAGTTTGGATTGATCTGAATTGCCTGCTTTAGAAGTTTCTCCGCCCGGGTGTATTTTCCTTCCTCCGATAATACCCCACCCAGGGAAGTTAGTGATTCTGCTGAAAGAGAATCGAGGGCCATTGCTTTTTCAGCAGCATTACGCGCAGCAGGGAGAGTACGATAAAGAGGCAGACCTGAGTACTGAGTCTGCAGCCGGTAAGTATCGGCTAATCCACTATATGCGAGTGCATAATTGGGATCTATATCAATGGCAGCTTTAAAGTAGGCCACCGCCTTTTTAAAGTCCTCGGGATTTCTTTTATACCAGAAATGGCGGCCCTTGAGATAATTCTGATATGCCTGCGGATCAACCTGCGGTTTAGCAGAAAGCTCTTTCCGTTGCTGACCGGTCAGTTCCAGGCGCAAATTATCAGTTATGTCGCGGGCGATTTTTGTCTGGATTTCGAACAGGTTGGCCAGTTTTTCAATATACTGTTTGGCCAGGATAATGCTGTTATCACGGGTATCAATGATTTCGATGTTTATACTGACATTATCACCCCGTAGCGTGAGCCGGCCCATGGCTACCGATTCCACATTCATCTCATCACCAACCACCACCGGATCAAAGACCTTGTCCTTATAACGATATAAAACCGAACTAAATGAAGCCACACGCAAATCCGGAATCTTTTGCATACTGGAAACAATGCTTTCCGGGATGCCGTCACAGAGATATTCGGTTTCCTGGTCACCACTGGTATTGATAAACGGCAGGATGGCCAGGGTACCAATTTTGTCATCTTTTTCAGGTATCATATAAATCAGGGCCAGAGTCACCACAATTACGATAAACACAACTAATGCGATTATTAAATTCTTCTTATTGCGCCATGATGCCCAATCTGAAGAGATAGCCGGTACATCCTGAACCGGGACCGATCCGGTTATTTTGCCGGTATCCCTTTTCAACCGGCGCAGATCTATCAGCATATCATCCATTGACTGATAGCGTTCATCCTGATTTTTTTCCAGTGACCGGCTTATGATGTGAAGCAGTTCTACAGGTATATCAGCCCTGTATTCACTGACCGGTTTCGGATCGTCATTCAGGATTGCATAAATAATTGCTGCTTCATAATTGCCGGTAAAAGGTAACCGGCGGGTCACCATTTCGTACAATACCACGCCAAAGGAAAATATATCCGAGCGCTGGTCAATTTCCTTACCTTCCAGCTGTTCCGGTGCCATGTAACTCAGAGTGCCAATTGTACTCGACGTCTTGGTAATCTTTTGATCGCCTCTAAATTTAGCCAGCCCAAAATCCATCACTTTAATCCGGTTATTTTCAGATAGCATAATATTGCCGGATTTTACGTCGCGATGGATAATTTCCTTGTCATGTGCTGCTTTTAAGGCTTCTGCAATCTGAGATGCATAGCTGATAATATCATCAATTTCAATATCGTCACTAGTTTCTTCAATTTTTGCACGTAAGGTTTTTCCTGTAACATACTCCATAACAATACATGGCGGATCCTGATCGTCCAGAATATCATAAATGACACAAACATTAGGATGATTGAGTGCGGCTGCGGTTTTTGCTTCGCGCCGGAACCGGGCCAGGTTGTCACTATCGCCCGTAAGATGGGGTGGCAGGAATTTAACGGCTACCTTGCGATCAAGTTTCGTATCCTGCGCCAGGTAGACATCGCCCATGCCACCGGAACCGATTTTATTAAGAATTTTATAATGCGAAATTGTTTTCCCAATCATAATATTTAAGGTGCGTTCCTAAATACAACTTGGGAACGAGGGTAATATATGAAGGTATGGATTTTTAGCACAAACTAATGAACGACTTAGAAAATGGCAAGCAAATTTTAACCAATATAATTTAACAACACGATTTCATCTTGAAATCTTGTCGGGAAAGGCTAAAGCTTTAAGATCCGGAAAGTCATTCTGTAAGAATCTTTGTGCCTCGGGTAATAAGATCCCTATCCAAATGATCCCGTTCCGGGGCAGGATGACACACTCAGAGGCTTAGGGACTTTTAAAAGTAAAAATATCGAACGTTGAATTTCGAAGTAAGAAGTCCCTTTATCCTCTTAGTCTTTTGGTCTGTTATCCTTTTAAACTTTGTCACTATCTACAGGGACTTTGTTACTCTGTCACTTTGTTTCTTTACTGATTAACAACAAGTTAGATGATCAACATGTTAATCCTGTATATCCTGTTATCATGTCAAAAAAATCATTTTTAGGTTGACGCCTAAGCATTGGGCGAAAACAAATAAGAAACTTGATATTTCTAATTCAATTATTTAAAAGTATCTGCCGAATTTACGATGTTAACTGATGTAACATTTAATTTTAAATCCTGTACTGCCTTATCCTTATCCAGAATGTCCTGGGGCAAACCTGATTTTACCAGGTTGGAATAGCTCATCGGTGATGAAAGGTTTTTCTTAAAACTTTCCGCCAGCGGTCCGGCTTCCGACTTATCCGTCACAATAGTAATAAACATATTTTCTGTCTGCCAGTATTTCTTTATAGCTCTATTGACATCATCACGGGTTAAATTTGCCAGCAAGGCGTCCAATTCTTTTATATAATTTTTACGACCATAAAATTTTGCATCCATCAAAAACCCAAGTTGTTTGGCCGGAGTCTGGATATATAGTTTGGTATAACTGCGTAAAAAATCACGTGTTGCTGCAAAATCTTCTTCTGAAAGACCTTCATTGACCAGATTGCTCATTTCATATATGGCCATACGCATGGCAAAATGGGCATGCCCGGTTTTTACATCTTTTAGTTCCTGATACTGGCGTTTAAGTTGGTTGGCGATCTGTACCGGTCGTATCCAGATTGAAAAATAATTGGATGTCCTTGGTACACCGGGCTGTGGCAGCATATTTCTGCCGCCATTATCATACCATTCAATATATGAATAATCACCATAGTTCATCGATCTTTTCTCACGTATTTCCTGGTATAATTTTGAATAGTTTTTCCGGTGTTCACCCAGAAAAGAATTGGCAACCATCAGGGCGGCAAATTCATCATTCTTTCGGGTCAGATCCAGCGGAAACCCGGTGAAAATGGCCGAGCCAAATGCATTATCCTTGGCAATAATTTCCACTTCGATTCCATTGGGTTGACGCGCTTTGCCCGGTGCCGCGAGTCTTGGCTTACCTGCCGGCAATTTTTCCATATCAGACTGCAGACGTCTGACAAATTCACCGGTGTAGTTACCGGCAATACCGATCCATAAATTATTTTGCGTAAAATTTTCAGCATAATGTTTCCTGACATCTTCAAGAGTAAGACTTTTCACGGATTCAGATTTTCCCTGTTTCATATGCTGATAATTGGTTCCGCGAAAGAGTAAATCTTCGAGGGCTTTTTTACTATACTCTTCGTCTGAGGAGGCACGTATAACCTGGTCGACATAGTTTTGCTGATTTAATTTAACACGATTAAAATCAGATTCATCAAAGGCCGGTTTCAGAACGACATCCCGCAGAATCGGGTAGAATTGTTCGGTAAAATCCTGATGGAACAAAAAGGTGAAAATGGCGACCTCTTTATCCACAGATGCAAAATAGCCTGCTGCCATTGGATAAAGGGCATCCTGAATATCGCTATAACTCATGTCCTGCGTACCGCCCTGGGTGATTAGATTGGCGGTCATATAGGTTAAACCTTCCTTAGCGGCAGGATCCGCGATCGAGCCGTTGTGAAACATCAATTTTACAACAATTTTATTTGAATTTGCTAAAGGCAGTTCTATCGTATTCCGGACCAGCGGACTTTTTTCAGTACAAGCAAATAAGCCAATGATAATGGCAAAAATTATCAGGTATTTTTTCATTTTACACCTCCTTTGGCGTCCTCAGAAATTGTCGCAATTGTCAGTGCGGCCGGATAAAAATATTTTTTTGCGATGGATTTGACATCATCTATACTGACTTTATCATACATTTGATACACACGATTAATCGATTCCGGATCACCGGTTAGTGAAATATAATGACACAGTGTTCCGGCAATCTGGTCGGGATTATCGATGCTCATGGCAAAACTGTACTTAAGGTTTGACTTGGTTTCGGTCAGCAATTTCTCATCAACCCCATTGGCGATGATATTCTCGATTGCTTTTACTATCTCTTCTTTAACATATTGCAGGTTTTTCTTTTCTACAACAGATGCCTGAATCGTAAACAGATACGGATTCCTGGAATCAAAGGCGCCACCACCGATAAAGCGCGCTTTTTGCTCCTGGACAACCAATTTCTTGTAAAGGTCTGAATTCTGAGAGAATAGTATAGTTGAAATAACATCAAGGGCGGGCATGTCTATTTCTTTGTCATTAAAAGCCGGTCCTTTATAGCTAAGTGATAAAAATGGCGGGATGTTCCCATTCTGTAAATGATAATAGCGGACACCTTTCTGTTTCGTTTCGGTCGGGACTTTTGAAACATACGAACCCGGTTCCCAGTCCCCGAAATACTTTTCAGCCAGTGCATTGACTTTATCCCGGGTCACATCACCGACGACAATGATTGTAGTATATTCCGGCCGGTAATAACGATTAAAAAACACAATCGAATAATCATATTGATTAGGCATGTCCACAATATCAGCAAAAAAGCCCATGGTGGTGTGTTTGTAGGTATGCTTATCAAATGCGACATTACGCATGCCTTCAGTTAGTTGCTGATAAGGGCTGGCATAATTTTTTGTGTATTCACCCTTGACCGCACCGGCTTCGACTTTAAAATCCTGCACCGGATAATTCAGATTCATAAAGCGATCGGCTTCCAGTTCAAACATCAAATCCAGTTTAGCCGCATTGCCGGTCATATGATATACCGTGCGATCATTCGAGGTATTCGCATTGGCTGATGCTCCGATAGATTTTAATACTGCCGTGTATTTCTCCTTAGGATATTTATCCGTACCACGAAACATCATATGCTCAAAAAAATGAGCAAATCCGGTGACGCCCTGCTCCACCTCATTACGTGATCCGACGCGCACAACAAGGTAGAAAGAGACTACACCGGGACTTTCAAAAGGAACAGTGACTACATTTAATCCGTTTGCCAGCTGCTGCCGGTGGATCGTGTTGGGGAGAATGTTTCCTGCATTTACTGCTTCCGGGCCCGATAAAAACACCACAATAAGCAATAAAAGCATTAATCGTGAAAAATGCTTCATAAAACACCTCTTTAAGTATGATTGATTGTTTTAAGTTAGGATGAAATATATACATGAAAATTACCGGGAATGTTTCAATGTTTTTTGTGCCTAATGACAATTTAAGGATAAAAGGATAAAAGGCCAAAAGACAAAAGGTTAAAGGATATAGGCACATAGGCACAAAGTAAATTCCCCTCCTGGGAGGGGCTAGGGGTGGGTAAAAAATGTCCCTAAGCGCCTAAGTCCCTGAGAATTTCAGACCTGTCATCCTGTCCCGGAACAGGATCCTTTGGATAAGGATATTATCGCCCGAGGCACAAAGATTCTTTCAGAATGACTCACTCAGAGGCTGAGGGACTTGAAAAGTAAGAATATCGAATGATGAATTTCGAAGTAAGAAGTTAGTCTATTCTTAAACCTGTTATTTTCTTAGCCTTTTGGCCTGTTTTTTTTAAACTGTGTCTCTTTGTCACTTTATTCAGGCTGAGGGACTTAGGCGCTTAGGAACTTTTGTTACTTTGTTCCTTTGTCTCTCAGCAAAATCAATTCTGATCATGAACCGGTACAAGCAACAAATCCTGATAATCAAAACTAAAATCCACTGCCGGAGAGTAGGGCTTCATCTTTGCCTGCTCGATCGAACCATCCGGTTTAAGTGAGAACGTGATAAATGCATCGCCGCGCAGACTGCGATCATACCAGCGCGCGACAAATGTATCATATTGCCAGTGTATCAGTTCTCCATACAGATCCGGTGTATGAACAAATTGTATTTCCAGTTTATCCTCGTTGAAATCAATTTTCACATCACCGTACCAGGCATCGTGATATACACCCGCATAATCTTTTAATGTCAGCGAAGGTTTGGATTCCCTTACCCGCGATTGATCAGCACTTTTTTCAACTGCCATGGCGCGCTCTGCTTTATGATCATAGTACTTCTTAAAGGCCTGAATCCAGTCATATTTTTCTGCATTCAAATAATGATCCAGGACATGAAAAACAACGGCGTTAAAAGCTGCGCCCGATTCCTGGTTGGTCAGGACAACAACACCCAGTTTCATTTCCGGGATCATGGCCAGGCGCGACAGGTATCCGGGCAGACCGCCGGTATGTGTTACCAGTTTTTTCCCACGATAGTCCTGAACATTAAAACCTAAGGCATAATTATGAAAATTCATTTGCAGCGGCGCCAGCTCTATGGAATATTGGGGAATCGGCTTTGGGGTTACCGGATTCCATAATTCGCGTGTTGTTTGTGGTGAGAAAAGTCGTTTATCATCTGCCAAACGACCGGAATCCAGTTGTACAATCATCCATCTGGCCATATCCGTCGCATTGGAATGGATACCACCGGCCGGATTGACGTTATCACTGGTAAACGGTTTAACCGCTTGCAATTTACCCTCTACTTTGGCATGCGGAACAGCAATGTTTCCGCCATACAAACCAGCCGAATGCCGGACATCACTGGTCGTCATACCAACCGGATCAAGAATTCGCGTCCGGACAAATTCTTCCCAGGACATACCGGCAACTTCTGCAATAACCTCACCTGCAACTGTATACAACACATTATCGTAGGCATAGGCACTACGAAAGCCGGTTTTGAGCGGAACATAACGCAGACGTCTGACGATTTCCTTGCGGTCATAAGTGGATGAGGGCCACCAGAGCAGATCTCCGGCGCCAAGGCCAAGCCCGCTGCGGTGCACCAGCAGATCGCGGATAGTCATTTCGCGGGTGACATAGGGATCCGACATCCGGAACCAGGGCAGATAATCGATTACCCGGCCATCCCATTGCAATTTGCCTTCTTCCATCAGGATAGCCAGAGCAGTGGCAGTAAAGGCTTTGGTATTTGAGGCGATGCCGAACAGGGTTTCATCATCAACCGGGTCATCTTTTGTTATGTCCTTAGCTCCAAAACCGGATGCCAGAATTACCTCACCATCTTTAACGATGGCAACACTGATTCCCGGAACTTCAAATGTCTGCCTAACTTTTGAAACATATTCTTCAAATTCCGGTAAATCGTATATTTCTTGAGCCGGCAGCATCCCAATCAAACAAAAAACAAGAATTAGCCAAATTCCAAACCGCATTTAAAGCTCCTGTAAAAAATATTCTTATAGGTAAGGATTCTTTAAAAAGCAGATATTGTGAGCCGATTCCCAATATCTGACCGTTAATGATTTTTAGTATATTTCTGAAGTAAAAATGCCCCTTTTCAAAAAAGGATAAAAATATCATTTCTGCACACGGTAGTAGGTTATTGGATTTCCCTCCCAAAAAAGCGTTAGTTGATCTCCACTCAGTGAATATGTTACCATCATAGTTTTACCTTCAACCCATAAAGTTATCTTATTACCCGATACCGTATAATTGCCACTGTAGCCAAATTCATAATCATTATTGTCGTAAAATTCGACCTCATATTTCCCGTTGGATTTAAATTCCAAAATTTCATAATTACTCCCCCCATAATCGTAACGCCAGGTTCCGATCAGTTTCACTGCAGATTCCGATCCGGATGAAGGCAGATTCAGATCACCGGACTGGCCATATCCCTGTTCACTACCACCGGTAACACCGACCGGGTTGTTGCCACCCCAGTTGGCACAGCTGACCAAAAGAAACATAGCCAGCGAAATACTGGTAATTACTGATATTGTTTTTATCATTTGAATACTCCTTCAAATTTATGGTCAAAAAAACAGATATTTAACGCAAAGACGCAACGATATTTATGGCACGCGGATATAAGTTTTTTAAAACTTCGTGATACTTCAATAATTTGATTGGCCTAATCACTACAAGCGACAAATCTCAATCAAAAAGCATAGGTAACTGAAAGACGCGAAGCAATCGGCTCCTGAGTGCCGCTGATAAAATTGGGTCCGTCAAACAACAGACCTTCATTAATTGCCATATCTAACAGAAAACTGCCAAAGGTTATACCCACACCAAAGGTCATTTTAAATTCTGTGGAATACGAAACGGTTTCCGTTTCATCACCATCATCCGGCTTTGAGGTATTGGTAGTACTTTTAAAAACCTGTGCCGCACCCAGACGACCGATCAGCCAATCCGCAATTTTGGATTCAATTCCCATATAAATACCGGGAAGCGTCATTGTTGATACACTACTTTCCCCTACATCCTTTAGCTCTTGACTCAACTTTGAATAACCGATGGCTTCCAGTCCGATCACAATCAGATTATCATCGTTCAATTCGTAATTAATCCCCAGGCCGCCGGCCAGCTGCAAATTACTATAATCAGTTTCCAAAGTAGCAGCACCGCCCCCCGGATCTATTTCACGACTGGATGATCCAAAGTAACCAAAAACCAGTGGGATAAGTTGAAATTTACCTTTTTTCTCAAGCCAATACCGGCCATTAAATCTAACCCCAAAACCACTCCAGCTGCTTTCTAATCTTCCCTCCTCCTGGCTGGCACCGGGAATCTCGAGCAACAAACCCAGATCCATTTTTTCATTTGATATACCGGCACCGATGGCAAAATATCTGGCAGATTCCGTTAGTGAATCGACATCATTGGTATACTTGTCCATTCCAATACGCAGATTAATACCGAGATCAAAGCTTTTAAGCTTTGTGCCATAAAAAAGATCCGATACCCGGTCTAACTCAACATTGTCTACCACACCCGCTGGTATGATCGAATTTAGCGGACTGTTCAGATAAGCACCTACGACGGTATTGGACGCTACCGGTAAATGAATACCAATTGAATAAAAATAATCATCATTTTTGGCACGTAGTTCACCAACCACCTGGTTCTGATATGAATAAAATGTTCCGGGAAAAACAAAAATATTTGAATTGTCCCGCATATAAAAACCTACACCACCCATGGAACCAACCCTGGTCTCTGTCGCATTTGAATCCGCCAGAAACAATAATCCAACGATTACAACTAAAATGGCTTTCATTTGCATTGTTCATCCTCCTCTATTGATAGTTTTTTAGCGCTATATTATCAGGAAAAAAAGCAATTAAATCTAAATTAACAATGTCTTAGTTGCGAAAATCAGAAGAAGAAACCGGCTAATCAGTATTATAAATGAGTCTGAATTTCTGTAACAAATATGTACAATCAGTAAGCTGAGATTTACTTATGATGGAATATAAATATATTTTTAAGAAAATGAAATTTATCATGAATATAATTGCATAAAAAAAACTTTGAAAAATGTTAAAATGATATGCTGAATAGTCAAGCCAATCACGATTTTACTTCTGTGATGATATTACTGAGCGGCTCTTTGCCATATTGCTCTGCGGGGGCATTATCGCTGCCCGCGTCCCATTTCTGTAAACTTATTTCGTCATCGGCAATTTCCATTATAGTAATGCCGGTCTTATATAACGCACAACCGGTATTGAAATAACAGGGCAATGGCTTAACTTCCAGGGGTTCAATCTCACGACCTCTTTGTACCTCATACTGAATTTTTCTGCCCAGGCGGTATATTTCCTCTATGAGTTCCTCTTTGCGTTTTCCGGTTGTTGCCGGATTTTGAATCTCGGTCTGCAGGACAATCAGATCCTTTTTCAGATTTTCCACCCATGAACGCGACGCGAAAATCGCTCTATGTGTGTGACCGGTGATGATCAGACATTTTTTACTCTTCGCCCACTCATAACGCTCCCTTTCATAATCTTTCATTATCATGGACTTGGTTAGCGAAGGTGCCGGATCCAGATCGACAATATGCTCTAATGTCTTGCCATAAATACCTGTAATTCCACGGGTTATCCAACTGAATTTGTCGGCATCCACTGTTCCCTGGTGACCATGCAGCAGCAATATCCCGGGTTTACCATCGGCATCATTCAGTTTCAATGCTTCGACAGGTTTTCTGGCGAGCGACTGATCCTGACGGATCGGATCGCTAAACACACTCCAGTCTATATCATGATTTCCGTAAACACGAATAACATTTTCATCGCCAAAAGATCTGATGATCTTATAAATTGTATCATTATAATTGTCCATAATATCAGGAAGATCAAACTGCCAGAATTCTTCAAAATCGCCCAGCAGAATCAGTTTAAAATCATTTTTCTGATAATATGATAACGCCTTCATGGTTATCTCTTCATTGTGTACAAAATCGTCGGCACGGGATTTATTGCCCAGGTGTACATCACTGATTATGGCATATTTCTGATCGACTGTGTCCAAAACCACAGTTTTTGGATCATCCCACAGTTTATTTAGCTCTTGCATAAAACACCTCTTTTTATGGTTTGAGCCATCCTGTTTTGAGTACACGTAATATGTTTTGTCCCATGATTTTTATAATATCATCATCGGAAAAACCGGCCTGAGCCAGCGCGGACTGTAAACGGGGCATTTCTGATATATCCTTTATATCATCCGGGGGATCGGTAAATCCGTCAAAATCAGACCCGATAGCTACGGATTCAATTCCACCTTTATCAACAATATGCCTGATGGTATCGACAATAAGATCCAGGCCATTTTTTTGCTGCCCGGGATCCAGCCAGTAATTCATGAATATGACACCAATCACACCGCCACATTCGGCAATTATCCTGATTTCCTCATCGGTCGGATTCATGCTATGTGCATTTTTTGCCTGCACACCGCTGTGGGAAAATATCAGCGGTCTTCTTTTATTGTTGATCTGGTATACCTGTTTTCTCGCCGGCAGCGTGGAGTGGGTCAGATCTATAAGCATACCTATATCAAGAATTTCTGTAACTACATTTTTACCAAATTCTGATAATCCACCCTGTTGTTCGCCTTCAGATTTAAAACACCCAAGGAATTTTTTATCGTCAGGAATACCGCCAACAGTCTGTGTAATTTCATTTTCATAGAAATGTGCCAGTGTTATCATACAGACACCATGATTATAAAAACTTTTCAGATGATCTATATCCCCACCAAGTGAATGGCCGCCTTCCACGGCATGTATAAAAACTATTTTTCCATC
>CAYULK010000070.1:0-11659 GCA_964445625.1 uncultured Calditrichota bacterium | reverse complement strand
CAGTGAGGAGGACTGGCAGGCCATCATTGATATCAACTTGATGTCTCATGTAAGAATGAGCCGGAAAGTGGTGCCGGTAATGAAAAAACAAAAAAGTGGTTCGATTATTTTTATCTCATCAATTTTTGGTCGTGAAGTGGGTGGCCCAACATTGTCTATTTATAATACGACAAAGTCTGCGATAATCAGTCTGGCAAAAGTAATGGCATCTGAGTTAGCAAATGAGGGTATTCGTGTTAATAGTGTAGCTCCGGGATCAATAAGATTCCCGGGCGGAAGCTGGGATAAGCGCTATAAAGAGGATCCGGAAAAAATTGGGAAATTCATCCTGGAGAATTTACCAATTGGTCGATTTGGAACAGTCGAGGAAGTGGCCAGCGTCGTATGTTTTCTGGCATCACAAAAAGCAAGTCTGGTAACCGGAACATGCATTAATGTAGATGGCTGTCAATCACGCTCTCTAATTTGACAAATTAAAATGCCACGGCTAAAAATTATAAGTGGATGCGTATCATAATTTCTATTTGTAGCGTGTAATTTTTAAATGTAACTTTCTACTATGACCGGAAGTATTCTGCCACTGTAACAAAATCGGACTCTGATAAGTCCCCTGCACGATTTTTGCGGGTTTACCTTCCTCCATATTTGAAAAAGGTAAACTAATACTTCTTTTTACTCTAAGAAATTTTTCTGCAGGTAATGCAAAAAATTTTGAGAGAATTTTTTCTACGACAGACTCACTGATATGAAATGCATCCATAAGCTCGTTAAATATATGTACAAAGTCATACTTGGCGTATTCGCGTGTACGTTTAGGAATAGTATGTGGATTATTCAGAATATATTTTCCCTTTTCGCCAACAAACTCGAACGGATTTTTTAACACATCAATAAGATCGTTAGTCATCAGCAATGTTTCATATTCATTCACTGTCAGGCCTGCGTGCTTTTCTGAGGAATCCAGAGAGATATCAACCCGACCTTTTTCCACCTCAAATGTTTCTAAAAGCTGATTTAGTTTATCCAAGTAACCTAGTTTGGGATCGCGCAAATTTATGGAATCGACAGGGTGACGTGAGACAGGAACCTGTACCTGGTCCTCATATACGGTTTCTTCCGTATTAAAGAACAGCACATTTGTCTTGCGGCTGCGGGTCCCATGTTCATGAACACCGTCGAGATCAATAAAATATACCGGAACATCCGGTTGGTTTGCATAGGTGACATTGTTTTTTAATCCGGAACTGATGAATGTGAGGTGTGAATCGGCATTTTTTGGTTCTACTTTTTTCTGAGATTCACTCAGTTCGGAGCGTAACTCCATTTTATCGTGAAGATAATTGGCGTTGATTGGAAAAAGATGTCTAAAGGCCCTGATGTAGGAAGCGATTCTATCTTTATTGTATTGCAGTCTTGAGCACAGACTCTGCTCAAGATAACCAGCTGTGGTATGAAAAGAACTATACATCGCTTTTTGGTATAGATCGGCTTTACCGTTAACATGCTCCATTGCCATTTTCGCAATGTCAATCATGTCAAATCTTTCTTTTGGCGAGATTGTTAAAAATATCTCCTGGGGGCGACTCTGCATCAGAATATTTCCCTGCAATGATTTTGAAAAATGAATAATTCACCGAATATACGAAGAATATCTATTATTGACAATCACTACATTCTTGATGTTTCTATATCATAATCCAAACTTTTTTCCAACCTGAAAATATCTATAACAACCATTTGTCAGGGAAACTGAAAAAAAATGATTAAATCTGAGATAGTTTGTGGTCACTAAAGCAAAAGATCTGTTTATTCTGTAATTGTAAACAAATCCGGGCGTTCTGCGGCCATACGACCCAGTTCCTGATCAATCATGAACAGACCTCTTTTATCGCTGCCAATAAATTCGAACTTATCCAGGATACCCTGAAATTGCTTCTCCTCTTCATGTTGTTCGGCAATAAACCATTGCATGAAATTGAAGGTTGTCAAGTCCTTATCGGTCCAGGCAGTATGTGAAATTTCATGAATTCGTTTTGTTACAATTTTTTCATGTTCTAGTATTATTTTAAAAGTGTCATATATGGACTTGTAATTAGTTTTTGGTGCTTCTATCTTGCCAATTATTGCCATACTTCCTGTCTCATTTACATAATCAAATATTTTAGTCATATGCGCCAGTTCTTCCTGTGCCTGTTTCTTTAAATATGCTGCTGCTCCGGCATATTTATTATTCTCAGCCCAGGCAGACATTTGCAAATAAATATTTGAAGAATAAAATTCAAAGTTCAGCTGGTCGTTTAATTTGTCCAGAATTTTTTTCTTTAACATGTTTTCTCCTTATTATCTGTTAAAAATTTATCTATTTGAGCACAAAGTAATAATCCGATTAGTAAACTGCAAGCGGATAAAATCAAAGTAATTATTTCTTGCGGGAGATATCAATCAATCCCGAAGATCATCAATAATGTTGCGTAAATCGCCATTTATCGGGAGAACTTTTTGTGACGAATTGTCAATAATTACAAATGTTATATCAGCATCTGCAACAATCCGGTCACTTCCCTTGATACAAATTTCTTGATGTACTTTCGCACTTTTACCGCTGATATGAGACATCCCGGTATGGATTTCAAGGATATGGCCAAGAGTTGCCGGATGACGATAATTAATATTTATGTTAACTACCAGAAAAGTGATACCCAATTTTTCAAGTTCTCGCAAATCCATATTCTCAGCAATAAAATCCCAGCGTGCGGATTCAAGGAATTCCAGATATCTGGCATTGTTTACATGTCCATACATATCCAGATGAAATGGGTAAACTTTAACAGTTGTTTTTGGCATATAATAGATCCTCCATACCTGCTATTCTCATCTTTTCAATTTCATAAGATATGAAATAGTTCGAATAAAATCTATTTACCTTTTTTATTGCCGGGAGATATACTGGAGAAAATTACCACAATTAAAGGAGAAAAATAATGAAGGCAAAAACAAATCACGCAACCAGGTATGAGATTGGTTTACAAAGTTTAAATGCCTGCTTTATCAGTTTTACAGTTATTACTTATGTTGTCCTGATCTCAATTTTATCCGGTTCATTTTCGCAGCTACACGCACAGATAAATGAAAACCCGGACAAAACATTGTCACCCTATTTCTTTATTCAAAGCGATGATCCAACCCTGGATCAACTGCCACTTAAATCCACCACAGCAGAGATCAATATCGCCGGAGTCATTGCAGATGTCCATGTCACACAGACCTATAAAAATGAAGGCAAAAAAACTCTGGAAGCCATATATGTTTTTCCGGCTTCAACACGGGCGGCTGTTTATGGCATGCAAATGACAATTGGTGAACGAACAATTGTGGCAAAAATTGATAGAAAAAGTGCTGCAAGGGAAGAATATAATCGGGCCCGGGAGGAAGGGTATACTGCCGCGCTGCTTGAGCAACATCGCCCCAACGTCTACCAGATGAATGTCGCAAATATAATGCCGGGCGATGTGATAAAGGTTGAACTGCGCTACACGGAATTACTCATCCCACAGGACAAACAATACGAATTTATTTATCCTACGGTCGTGGGACCCCGTTATTCTAATGCCTCTGCGGAAAACGCAGGAAATTCTGAAAAATGGGTAAAGAATCCTTACCTGGCTGAAGGAGAAATACCTAATTACGATTTTGATCTTAAAATTATGTTGAACTCTGGAGTCCCTTTACAAAAAGTGATCAGTACTTCACATCAGGTTGATATTTCATATAGCAATAAGAATGCGGCACAAATAAAACTTAAAGACTCAGAGAAAGATGGCGGAAACAGAGACTTTATTCTCAAGTACCAGCTGGCCGGTCAGAAAATTCAAACCGGTCTCCTATTATTTGAAGGAGCAGATGAGAATTTCTTTTTAGCTATGATCCAACCACCAAAAGAATCCAATCCCGAACTGATCGTTTCCAGAGAATATATTTTTATAATCGATGTCTCAGGATCAATGAATGGATTTCCAATATCTATTACCAAAGATTTAATGAGAAATCTATTGGGTAAATTAAATCCTTCGGAAAAATTCAATGTACTTCTATTTGCCGGCGGTTCACGGGTATTCAATCAAAAATCTGTATCAGCTACTGAAAGCAATATTAAAAAAGCAATTTATATGATTGATAATGAGCATGGTTCAGGCGGTACTCAATTATTACCGGCATTAAAGAAAGCGATGGCATTGCCGCAAACAGAGGGATTCTCACGGACAATTGTTATTGTTACCGATGGATATGTTTCTATTGAACGTCAGGCATTTGATCTGATTCGACAAAATCTTGGTGAAGCAAATGTTTTTACTTTTGGCATTGGGAGCAGTGTTAATCGCTATCTGATTGAGGGATTGTCACGAGTGGGAAAAGGTGAATCCTTTGTCGTAACAGAAAATTCAGAAGCCAATATAAAGGCAGATAAATTCCGTAATTATATCAAATCTCCTTTGCTGACAAATATCAAAGTACAGTATGAATCCTTTAATGCGTATTCGTTTGAGCCTGTTCATATTCCTGATGTATTTGCAGAAAGACCAGTATTGATATTTGGAAAATATCGCGGCGATGCAGGGGGTAGGATCATTTTGACAGGAGTTGCCGGTAACAATCGAAATTATAAAATTCAATTGAATGTATCCGATTATCAATCTGATATTAAAAATTCGGCATTGGGATATTTATGGGCAAGGGAGAGAATCGCTTTGTTATCAGATTACGGCCGGGTCAGTCAGGATGAGCAGGAAATTGAAGAGGTAACCAATCTTGGTTTAAAGTATAGTTTATTAACCGAATACACATCTTTTGTAGCCGTTGATTCAGAATTGCGCAATGAAAATGGTCAGATTACATCAGTGAAACAACCTCTTCCGCTCCCGCAGGGTGTGTCTAATTTTGCCGTTGGTGGAGGATTGATGTCGGCCGGGGGTTATGGTAACAGAGGAAAAATTCAGAAAAGCATGGGATCTGTACGCACAGTTGCAATGGAATCTGATGAAGAGCAGAAGATTGCAGAGCCACTGATAAAAGTAGTGAAAATAGTAAAAATAGATGTGAGCAAGAAATCAGAAATCGAGAAAATTAAAACATTTATAAAGCAGCAGAAAGACATGATAAACTTTTGCTATACAAGTAAAATCCGACAGATGACAGAATCATTCCCGGAAGGAGAAATTGAATTAATGATTGTATTTTCAAAGAATGGAAAAGTACTTGATATTAAGATGTCCAGGGATGATTTAAATGAGAACGAAATCACTGATTGTATAATTAAAAAACTGGGACGACTGGGTCTCAATAACTATCAGAGTAATTCTGAACTTACGGTTACTGTTGTTCTGGCTTTTGATAAATAACCCACCCCCTATTTCCCCCTCCCTAATTCGGATTAGGGAGGGGGATGAAAGAGGGAGGGTCAGTAAAAGTCATATGGTTGCAGCTTGGTTGTGCTCTGAATGGATCAAGTTAATTTAAAGGATAAGTTTTATCGCTGAAAATTATACCAAGTTTCTGCAGTTCCTTTAAAACCGGATCATATATTTCCGGTTGAACAGGAATGTGAACACCGCGAATTTTAATTTTTCCTTCAAGCAGCATTGCTGCGGCGATTGCAGCCGGCAAACTTACCGTACGCGACATGGCAGAATCACCATCAGGAATACCGGTATCAATCAGCGTCGAAGTTATTAGTTCTTTTTTATCCTCATATTCAGCTATAAAACGATGGTAAAGGATGATAAGGTCGAGGTCATCTTTTTCCATAGCCAGTTTGATTTGTAATAATTCAGAGAATACATCCATTACAGTTTCACCGGCAGGAATTTTATCATCACTAAACAGACCGAGCCATTCAAAATTCTTCATGACAGTAGAATATTTTTCCAGCCCAAGAAAATAAGCCGTGTCTTCTTTAATGTCGTAACTTTCTTCCTGTTCAATGAGTTTTAGCATCAGTTCATAGAATGTGAGTCCCTTCAAATCTGCCCGTGGCTCATCATTAAATAATCCTAATTCACGGGCTTTTTTCATTGCATAACACCATCCGATATTACGTAGGGTACCCCGGAATATGGTTTTGGCATCCTTTAAACCATACAGGTCTTTATAAGGTAGTGCATCGCGATTTGTATACCCTTCGAAGCTACCAATACCCTCGATGTCGAGAATTTCGTAGTGTTTAAACAAATCGCTGCCGGGGATAAATACAATTTTTCCGTTATCTAAAAATTGTCCCGTATTTTTCCCAGCCATAACAACACCGCGCGGGCTCCAGGAAAATTTATATCCGAAAGGACGGTTATTACTTGGTAATGAAGGTAATCCACCACAATAGGATCTAAAACTGACAACTTTGCCACCATTTTTTTCTACATCATGTATAATTTGCATGGCCGACATATGGTCAATACCGGGATCAAGTCCAATTTCGTTCAGAATACAAATACCTGCCTCATTTGCCTGTTTATGCAGCGCACGCATAGCCGGGCTTACGTATGATGTTGTTACCAGATGTTTCTTATACTTGATACATAGTTCAGCAATTTGTACGTGATAGGTATAAGGAACCAGGCTGATGGTGAGATCACATTGGCTTAGCAGCTCATCAAGGTGCTTTTCATCATTTACGTTTAGTGTTTCAGCAATGCCGTTTTTGAATCCTTTGATTAATGCTTCTGCTTTGCTGACAGTTCTGCTTGCAACCTTGACTTCAAAATCCTTCTTCAGAAGATACTCAACCAGCGGTCTGGAAACTAAACCAGCACCTAAAACCAGCACTTTTTTCATAGATAGATTCTCCTCTCCAGTTCAAACTTAAAATTAGTTTTTTATCTTATCTCTAATCTCAATTGAATGAGACACAAAAGTGATTAGTCAGTAAAATGTTCGGATGAGAAATGATAACCATGTGATAAAAATAACAAATTAGAAGATAATCCTCAAGAAAAGTATTAAAGACTGCCATTATTTGAGCAAGTTTTCGTAGTATTCTGCGACGGTATTGTCAATCCAGTTATAATATGCTATGATTCCGTCTGGATCGGGGCCTTTTATGTATAATTGATTCTGCAGTGATTCGGCCTTTTTTATTATTTTGTTTTCAAGAGGAAGTATTTTGTTTAAAAGCCCGGTCTTTTCAGAATTAATCAACGCGGATAATTTCAGATATTTTTTCCCGGATCCACGCTGGACCGGATAACAATATTCTTTTAATTGCAAAGCCATATCACAAATCGGTGCATTTCCGCTTTCGTTAGCTGACATAATGGCTGGTATTGATTTATTTGAATTCAACCAGACAGGTATTGCTACTGTACAAAGTTGCCAACCAAGAACTGTCCAAAAGGTCGTGAGTTCCGGACTCTCTCCGGGCAAAACTCCCTGCACTACGGTTGTCGAGGCCGATGAATATCGCGGAATATAATCCTCAAGAGATACAAAACCGGTTTGTGATCCAAGCCGGTTCAGATTCATACCTGTCAGTGAATGTTTGAGACAGCGGGTGACTTTCTGGATGATGAATTTAAAACTGAGGTTATTCTCTGCAGCCGCCTGAAAGAAAAGATGGTCGGCATTTTGATAGCGAATGTATCCATAACCTCGATCTTTAATTCCTCCGAAAGCAAAATTCGTCCTGATTAAGTAACCAAACGGTGCCTGTGCCGGATCGTTGACATCATATTTTTCCCACTTGAAATTACCTGTTTCGTAATACGCTGCACCCCCAATGGCATCAATTACTCCAAAATTCGCACGAATACCACGCGGCGTTACATATTGATCAAGAAAATTTTCAAAATCTGACAGAGTGGCACATTCCTGTAACGCCTTCTTCATGAATATACCTTCCTGATCTTTTAGCTGTGTTGTATCACCCACATTGAGATTGTAAGCTTCAGAATTCATAATCGCAAAACCGGCATTATTAAAGCCTGCCCAGATTTCATTTCCTTCTTTATCTACTGAGTTAACTGTAGCGATGTAGTCATATTTTCCATCGCTGAAATACATCAGTTTGTTTTGTAAAAAACCGGTATCACGATGCTTGAACAGGAGAGGCCTGCCATCAATGGTAAATTTTCCTGAGACGATTGCAGTTGTACATGCCCGGGAAGATCCCCAACCAATCACCAGGAGTAATAGAATAAGTAATGAACGAATCATAACTAATAGCTCCAGAGATAGTATCTATTTATAATTTACTACCACAAAATTTACAATATATGGCATCATTTTCGTGACCCTCAGCACTACATTGCGGGCAAGCCTGGGTATTTATTTGTTTACTCTGAGCCTGTGCCAATTCAACTGATACGATACCGGTTGGTACGGCAATTATGCCATAACCCATAATCATGATAATAGCCGCAAGTGTCTGGCCAAGGCCGGTTTGAGGTGATATATCACCATAGCCAACTGTTGTCAATGTTACGATTGCCCAGTAAATACTTCGGGGGATACTGACGAATCCATTTTCCTCACCCTCGAGAACGTACATTAAGGAGCCAAAAATTACGACCAAAGTTAATACCGCAAATATAAAAACAATGATTTTTCTGCGACTCGCTTTTAAGGCGGTGACAAGAATTTGAGATTGATTCAGAAATTTTGCCAACTTCAGAACTCTGAATATTCGCAATACACGTAATATCCTGATTACTAACAGGTATTGACTGCCGGGAATAATTATACTGAGATAAGTTGGTACAATGGCCATCAAATCAATGATTCCATAGAAGCTCATCGCATATCGCAGGGGGCGTCCGATGCTTATTAAACGAAGAAAATATTCGATAGTGAATAGAATAGTAAATATCCATTCCAATATGTATAATGTATTACCATGAACTAATCGTATGCTGGCGATACTGTCCAGCATCACAGCAATTACACTCATTAAAATTAATACTATCAGTACGATATCAAATATTTTACCTGGGGATGTATCTGCTTCAAAAATGATTTCATGGACTCTGCTGCGCCAGGTTTTTTGACGTGGTTTATTCATATTTTATCCGGGATAGGTTTTGTAGAATATAATTAAAATTTCTTATTCAAACTTCATCCAATAAAATAATTGGGTATTTATTATGAAATTAATAATTCTTTTATTAAATTACACGTTTTCATATTTAAAAAAATAATGGGGAGTACTACATGAGAAAACTTTTTTTACTTATCTTTGCAATTGCACTTATAATAACCGCATGTTCAGATCAAAAGCAATCTGTTAAATTAGAGCCAGGTACACCCGAATACGTATTGGCAGAAGAACTGGCAAAGAAAATAGTTTCTTTAAACCCTGATGATAATAAGGTGCTTGTCGAAGCGAACGATTTTAACATTACCACCGGGGAAGTAATAAAAGTATTATATTCAAGGATCGGCAGCAACCAGTCGCGTTTGACTAATCAGTCAGAAGAGCAGATAAGGCAAATTATCATTTCCAATGCTGAGCGGCTTGCTGAGCAGAAACTGCTTCTGAGCGCAGCGGAAGATGCCGGATTTTCAGTCTCAGATGCTGAACTCGACAGTAACTTAACTCAAAGATATCAAAGATATGGTGGCATTGAGAAGTACAAACAACAGTTAGAGAGTTCCGGCATTAGTTATGATGTCATGCGGGAAGATCTAAGACAGGGATTAGCGATTAGAAACTTTCTTGAAAAAGATATTGCAGATCCTGAAAAAATCACTGATGAGGAACTACAGGCCTATTTTGAAGAGAACTATTCCGGTGATCGCAAAGCTACCGTTCAGCATATTCTCTTAATGACACAGGGTAAAAGCGATGCAGAAAAAGAAGAAATCCGGAAAAAAACGGAAGATATTCTTGCACAGGCTAAAAACGGCAAAGATTTTGGTGAACTGGCCCAGACTTATTCAGAGGACCCAGGTTCAAAAGATCGTGGTGGTTTATATGAGGATTTCGAGCGAGGTACAATGGTAAAACCTTTTGAAGATGCTGCATTCAATCTGCCGATCGGATCTATAAGTGACCTTGTGGTGACACGATATGGCTATCATATAATCAAAGTGATCGATCGTAAAAAAGGTGATGAAACTCTGGACAAGGTTCGTAAAAAAATAGTAGGTGAACTCAAGAAGCAGAAGGTAGATAATTATATTAAAGATATCAGGGAATCTGCAGGAATTGACGTAATTGGTCTAGGGTAAATTCAAGAGTCAATTTGGCTTTAAAAAAAGCGGCATAAAGTTGTCGCTTTTTTTTTGCCCGGATTAAATCGGGATACGGCACTATGTTATTATGGCCAAAAACTTTTAAAATTCCGATGTTTTTAGTAGTATACAGCTGATAATTTGAATTGATATACAGTAATTTTATTTGGAGAACGCATAGTGAGTATATTGGTAACCGGAGCAACTGGATTTATAGGCAGGCGGTTGGTTGAGGAGTTGATAACGCAGGAAGAAACAGTTCATATCCTGTGTCGCTCAACATCAGATATTTCCGGTCTTGATGATCCGCACATTACTATTTTTCGCGGAGATGTTACAAATATCGAAAGCATTTCTAATGCAATGCAGGGATGTGATCGTGTGTATCACCTGGCTGCATTGGCCAAAAACTGGGCACCGAATCCGGAGATTTTTGATAAAATCAATGTTACCGGAACAGATAATATTCTCAGTGTTGCCGAAGAATTATCGGTTGAAAAAGTTGTTATAACCTCAACCTCGATGACTTTAAAACCATCTGAAGAGGATCCTGTTAAAGAGTCTGATGGAAGAGCAGAGCATATATTGACTGATTATGCCCGTTCCAAGGCAAGGTCTGAGGATTCTGCCATGAAGTTTTGCGAACGGGGACTTGGGGTTGTTTTTGTAAATCCAACACGTGTGTTTGGGCCGGGATTAATGACCGAAGGAAACTCCGCAACATTGATGATACAGTTGTATATGCAGGGTAAATGGCGTTATGTGCCTGGTGATGGTACTGCGGTCGGGAACTATGGATTTGTGGACGATATTGTTGCCGGCCATATCCAGGCCATGCAGCATGGAAGAAGCGGAGAATTATATATTTTAGGCGGAGAAAATTTGTCTTTCAATAAATTCTTTGAGATCCTGGCAGAACTATCGGAAGTGAAACATCATCTGTTTCATATCCCTCTTACCATGATACAGTTGCTCTCTAATATTGAAGTAACCAGGGCAAAACTATTTCGTGGATATCCACTAATCACACCTGAGTGGGTAGAGGTTTTTTCAAAGAATTGGGCCTTTTCATGCTCCAAAGCAGAAAAAGAAGTTAAATACAAGATAACGCCTTTTCGCGAGGCGCTGAGTCGCACAATAAACTGGATAAAAGATTAGCCAGGTCTATTCATATCGCAGCAATGCTGCAATCAAATTATTTAAGTATCACGAAGAACGCGAAGGTCACACGAAGATCACGAAGTTTTAAAAACATTTATCCACAAATTTCACGAATTATCACGAATTAAAAAATATATTATAAAAAATCCGTGGAAATCCGTTTGATCCGTGTAATCCCTGCCCGCCGGCAGGCGTGGCGCGTGCCATTAATATCGTTGAATCTTTGCGAACTGTTATGTTAAGTGTCAAGTTATTTTTTGTTCTTTGAAATTTATGACAT
>CAYULK010000069.1:0-11694 GCA_964445625.1 uncultured Calditrichota bacterium | reverse complement strand
TAATTATTGCCGGTAGTTTCATATATTTCTTTCTTAAGTTTCAAAGAAGAAAGGAAGCAGAAAGACTAAGAGCTGATGCAGAAAGTGTAGAAACTACGGAACAAAAGTATCTTCGGCTACTTCGTGAAACCATACAATTTGAATCAGATAATATTAAAGAAAGCCTCTCGGATCTGTCACATCTGTTAACAGGATATTTTACCGAAAAATATAATTTACCGGCCGGTGGCATTTCAACCTGTAATCTGCTTGAAATCCTGCAGGAGAAAGATTTATCTGAGGAAACCTTTGCGCGGGTTAAGGAATTTTATCCCCGTGCTGATATGGTAAAATTTGCCGCAGAAAAAGTGAATATTTCCGAGTTCCATAGATTATATGATACAGTAGAATTGGTAATCGAGAATCAATCCAAGGGGAATATAGATGAATCCTGATATTAAAGCGCTCAACGAGAAAATAATTAAAGAGAGTGAATTTGTCGAAAAGATTACGGCAGAAATAGGCAAGGTTATTGTCGGTCAGAACTATATGATCGAACGATTGTTGATAGGTTTGCTGTCAAACGGCCACATTCTTCTTGAAGGTGTACCCGGTCTGGCAAAAACCCTGACGGTTAAAACACTTTCAAGCACCATAAAAACCAATTTTCAAAGAATTCAGTTTACACCGGATCTTTTACCGGCTGATTTAATCGGGACATTGATCTATGATCAGAAAAATGGTGAGTTTACAACAAAAAAAGGCCCGATCTTTTCAAATCTGATTCTGGCGGACGAAATAAACCGGTCACCGGCCAAAGTACAGAGTGCATTACTCGAGGCAATGCAGGAGAGACAGGTTACTATCGGTGAAAATACATTTCCACTTGAGGATCCGTTTTTGGTTTTGGCCACCCAGAATCCAATTGAACAGGAAGGAACATATCCGCTGCCGGAGGCACAGGTGGATCGCTTTATGCTGAAATTGAGTGTGGGTTATCCTTCACCTGAAGAAGAACTGGAAATAATTCGCCGGGTTACAAAAGTCAATGATATAACCGTTAATCCGGTTATAACGCGAAAAGATATCATCAGTGCCAGGGAAGTGGTGAAGCAGGTGTATATAGACGAAAAAATTGAAAAATACATTGTTGATATTGTTTTTGCAACCCGAAACCCAGAACAATATGGTCTGGAGGATCTAAAGGATCTGATAAACTATGGTGCATCGCCGCGAGCATCTATATATCTGGCGCTGGCGGCTAAGGCACATGCGTTCCTGCGCCGTCGTGGTTATGTTACACCGGAAGATGTGCGCTCTATTGGAATGGATGTTATGCGTCATCGGATTATCCTGTCCTACGAAGCCGAAGCAGAAGAAGTTGGGACAGAAGATGTTATTCGTAAAGTGCTCAACCGGGTTGAAGTGCCTTAAATTTATATTTTATTATAATCTGTTACTATGATCCCGAGAGAAATATTAAAAAAGGTTAAGCGCATCGAAATTGCGACACGCGGCCTGGTAAATGATGTGTTCTCCGGTGAATATCATTCCGTGTTTAGAGGACGTGGAATGGAATTCTCCGAAGTTCGGGAATACCAGATCGGTGATGATATTCGGACAATTGACTGGAATGTATCTGCCCGTATGGACCGTCCTTATGTAAAGGTCTATGAGGAAGAACGTGAACTTACGGTCATGTTGCTGGTTGATGTTTCTTCAAGCGGAAATTTTGGTACGGCCAGTCAGATGAAAGGCGAAATAGCTGCAGAATTATGCGCTGTTCTGGCCTTTTCAGCCATAAAGAATAATGATAAAGTTGGGCTGATTATATTTTCAGATAAAATCGAAAAATTTATCTCACCGCGAAAAGGCAAGCAGCATGTGCTGCGTGTAATTCGTGAAATCCTGTTTTTTAAACCGGAAGACTCGCAGACAAATCTGAATGTCGCCCTGGAATATCTGATAAAAGTGATCCGGCGCAGGAGCATCGTGTTTCTGATATCCGACTTCTTAACTGAAGACTATGAAAAGGCACTGCAGATAACAAATAAAAAGCATGATGTGATTGCTATTGATATCATTGATCCACGCGAGGTAGAATTACCAAATATTGGTTTTATTGAATTGGAAGATGCGGAAACGGGAGAAACAGTTCTGGTCGATACGAGCAATGCCCAGATCAGAAGCGGCTTTTTCTCAAGATCGGAAAGCAATAGATTGCAGCGTGAAAAATTCTTTAAGTCGATTGGTGTGGATAATATTAATATTTATACCGATCAGTCTTATGTAAAACCGATCACCAGATTTTTCAGAATGCGTGCCAAACGACTGGCTACCTGAGACAAAGGATAATATTACGATGAAATCAACATATATTTGGATAATTCTGTTAACCATGATACTTATGGTGTCATTATTTCATGGATGTGGTAAGAATAATGAGCCGGTCTTGTCTGCAGATAAAAAAGTGAATCTGGCAAATACCTATTATAATAATGAGCTGTTCGGAGCGGCAATCCGCGAGTATACAGAATATCTGGCACAGTATGAGATGAATGATAGCAGGCGGGCAAATACATACTATACCATTGCCAATATTTATTTTGATCGTCTTAATGATTATAACAAGGCGCTGGAAAATTATCTGCGTATAAAATATTTGTATCCGGAAAGTAATTTACAAAGAGAGGTAGGCAAAAAAATTGTCAATTGTCTCGAACGTCTTGAACGATCACAGGATGCACAACGTATTCTCAATAAGGAAACTGCTTTAAAGCCGGAAGAAGTGGCAGAACACAAACCGGGAGAAGTCATTGCAAAAATTGGTGATAAAACTATAACCCAGGGTGATCTCGACTTTGAAATCAAACAACTTCCACCATATATCCAGTCGCAGATCAATACGCGAGATAAAAAAATCGAGTTTTTGCAGCAATACATAGCCGAGCAATTATTATATGATTCGGCGAAACGCAAAGGTCTTGAAAACGATAAAGAGGTGCTGGCAGGGACTTTCAGAGCGAAAAAACGCCTGATGTCACAAAAGATTCTTGCGGTAGAATTAGAAGGCAAAATAGATATTAAAGAAGCAGATGTTGAATTATATTACAAAGCCAACAAAGAAAAATATGTTGAAAAAGACGATAGTGGAAAAGCGATCAGGCAGAAATCATTTCAGGAATGTACTCAGCAGGTGGCCCGGGATCTTTATCTGAAGCGCCGGGAAGAAGCGTATAAAGAGCTGATTATCCGATTGAATAAGGCCGAAAATGTGATGATTTTTGAAAAGAAAGTACATTGAGTAATTAGGAATTGGGAATTAGTTATTAGTGACTCTGTAAACCGATATGAAATTTATAATAATATTATTGTTTTTAATACAGATTGGATTGGGGCAAGACGAGAAGCCTTTGATTGAGGTACGGTCGGCCGTCGATACCTCGTCAATTACAATTGGTGACCGGATAAAATATACTGTATCCATCGATTATAAGGAAGGAATGCGCGTCGAGCAACCCGGTGCCGGTGTCAATCTTGGCCAGTTTGAAATTAAGAATTATAAAATTCAGCCGCCCTATTCTGAAGATGGCCGCGTTTTTATTAAATATGAGTATGAAATAAGTGTTTTTGATACCGGTAAATTTACGATACCGCCTTTCCCGGTCGCATATTTCCCTACCGATTCCACAAAAGATTATAAAATAATTGAAGCAAATTCGATTAACATTTACGTTGAATCGGTCATTCAGGATGGCGGTAAAGAATTAAAAGATGTGAAGCCGCCTGTTTATATACCCTTTGATTATATTTTTGCAATTTCCATGGCCACAATAATAATTGCAATACTGGTTGCCGCGTTTTTTGCGTATCGCTTTTATCGAAAGAAAAAAGAATCCGGGTATGTCTTTAAGGCTCCGGAACCCCGGCGTCCGGCCCATGAGGTTGCACTGGCAGATCTGGATTCACTTATTGCTAAAAATTTGCCGGCCGGTGGGGAAATAAAACAGTATTATATAGAAATATCAGAAATCATCCGACGCTATATTGAAGGAAGATTTTTTATTCCCGCTCTCGAGGAAACGAGTTTCGAAATTATGAGCGAAATTCACAACCGGCAGCTTGAAGCGGACATATATCAACTATTAAATGATTTTCTGAATTTATGCGATCTGGTAAAATTCGCTAAATATGTTCCCGAACAGTCAGAATGTGATACCGGCGCTGAAATAGCGCGGCGATTTATTGAAGAGACCAAAATTGAGATGATTATGACGGAGGATGTGCAGACTACTGTAAAAAGTGAATCAGAAGCTGTTGTAGCATAGAAAATAATATAACCAATTAACTGCAAAACATTGGAGGAAATGTCGTGATTGAGGTAAAGGATCTCACCCGATATTACGGTCCGAAACGAGCCATATCTAATGTCACCTTTTCGGTAAAAAAAGGTGAAATACTTGGTTTACTGGGTCCAAATGCGGCCGGCAAAACGACTACAATGCGGATTTTGACCTGTTATATGCCACCAACCGGTGGAACCGCAACCGTTGGCGGCTACGATATATTTGAGCAGAGTATGGATGTTCGCAGGATTACCGGTTATTTGCCGGAAAATCCACCATTATATGTTGATCTGGTTGTTGAGGACTATCTGAAATTTGTCGCGAAGATCAAGGGCGTCGATTCAGGTCGCATCGACAAGGAAGTAGATAGTGTGATCGAGAAAGCAAGTATCGGTGATGTTAAGTCACGGGTAATTGCGAAATTATCCAAGGGATTTAAACAGCGGGTTGGGTTGGCTCAAAGCCTGTTGAATAATCCTGAGGTTGTTATTCTTGATGAACCTACGATTGGTCTTGATCCCAAACAGATAATAGAAATTCGTGAATTAATAAAAAATCTGCAGGGGGATCATACGGTAATTCTCAGCTCACATATTTTACCTGAGGTAGAACAGACCTGTGAGCGGGTTGTTATCATTTCGAATGGTAAAGTTGTGGCTGAAGATACGCCGGATAATCTTACTGCCCGCATGAAGGGAACTGAACGTGTGCAACTCGAGGTTGAAGGTGACGCTAAAATCGCCGAATCGGCATTAAAATCATTCAAGGAAGTCACCTCTGTCAAAATTGACCGGCAAAAAGACAGTAATTTAAAAATCGTAGTTGAAAGTAACCGGGATTTGAGGAAAGAATTTGCTAAAACGCTTATTGAAAAAAACCTGGGATTAATTGAACTGCATTCTGACAAGTTTACATTGGAAGATATATTCCTTGAACTGACAACCAGAGAAGAGGAGGTTGCCTGAAATGAAAAAGACTTTAGCCATATTCGAAAAAGAGTTTAAATCTTTTTTTTATACGCCAATGGCATATGTTGTGATTGCCGTATTTGCCGCTCTGACCGGTGTGTTTTTCTATTTATACCTGTCAAATTTTGTAGAAACAGCTTTTACGCAACAAATGTATGCTCAGCAATATCGCCAGGCACCGCCTAAAATGAATGTGAACCTGATGCTCATAAGACCCTATTTCTTCAATATTGCATTGATTACATTATTTCTGCTGCCTCTGATTACAATGCGCCTGTTTGCCGAAGAAAAAAGAGTGGGTACCATCGAATTACTATACACGTCCCCGATTAAGGGTATACATATTATTATGGGAAAATTCTTTGCCGGCCTGGCATTTTATGCGGTCATGCTTGTGCCGACAATGCTGTTCCAAAGCCTCTTATTTGCTTACGGTAATCCTGAGTTTCTACCGGTAATATCTGGTTACCTTGGCCTGTTATTTATGGGTAGTGCATTTATTTCCATGGGTTTATTTATATCAACTCTGACTGAAAATCAAATAATTGCTGCGATCGGTGGTTTCGCGCTTGCCCTGCTGCTTTGGGTAATCGGCTGGGGAGCAAATTATGCCGGACCGACGTTGGCACCGGTACTGCAATATATATCAATTATCGCGCACTTTGAAGATTTTGCGCAGGGAGTGATAGACAGTGCACATATTGCATATTATATCCTGTTCTCATTTCTCGGGATATATCTGTCTCTTAAATCAATCGAATCGATTAAGTGGCGTGCGTGAGCAGCAAAAGGAGATTACTAAAATGAAATTACAAGATAAAATAATTGGGATTATGGGAATTGTTCTATTCCTGTTTTCAATAGTTTATTATACAATCCAGAATATCTGGGATGTCATAAACTGGATAAGTCTAGCCCTGGGTATTATCGGAATTGCGGTTTTTTTATTTATCTATTTCAGGAATCGTGAGAAAGAGATTTCAACAAGAAATCTGCAGTACGGTTCAAATGCCCTGATACAGATTCTGATAGTGATTGCAATAGTTGCTCTGCTTGCTTATGTAACCACGCGTCAACATCTGAGAAGTGACTGGACTGCCAATAAACTGTATAGCCTTGCTGACCAAACGGAGAAAATTATCACCGGTCTGGATAAAGAAGTAAAAATTATTGGTTTTTTTAAAACGCAGGATCAGGACAGACCTCGGGATATTCTGGATGAATATGCCTATCGTTCAGGCAACCTAACCTATGAGTTTGTCGATCCGGATGAGAAACCGCAACTAGCGAGACAATACCAGGTCAAACAATATAATATGCTGGTTGTCGAATGCGGAACAAAGAAAGAAGTGATTACAGAGTTATCAGAATCAAACCTGACGAATGCCATTATGAAAGTTACCCGTGAGCAGGATAAAGTAGTATATTTTATAACCGGGCACGGGGAGCGTTCAATATCTGAGGATGGGCCGGATGGTTATAAGATGGCTATTGACGCAATTAAAAACGAAAATTATCTGGTCAGAGAGTTTAATCTGGTGCAGAACATTGCGCAGGGCAATGGTATCCCGGACTCCTGCACTGTTCTGGCAATTCTGAGCCCCAAATCGAATTTTTTCCCGGGTGAACTTGATACGATTAAGGCCTATCTTGAGAATGGAGGAAAGGCCCTGATATTACTTGATCCGGAGCGTCCCGATGATATTGCAGAATTTCTGACCGGTTTTGGTGTAGAGGTCGGCCGGGATATGGTAATCGATGTCAGCGGTATGGGACAATTGTTTGGTACCGGTCCCGGAATGCCACTGGTATCCTCCTATGATCAGGATATAGCCATCACCAAGGGATTTAATGTTATGACCTTTTATCCCCTGACTGCTTCAGTAATGCCTATGGAGGATAAAAATGGATATATAGTAAAAGATTTATTAAAAACCGGCAGCAATAGCTATGCGGAAAAATCAATCGCCTCAGAAGTAGCATTTGATGAAGATGTTGATATCAAGGGCCCCATTACCATCGCTACTTTAATCGAAAAAACAGTGGGTGATAAAAAAACATCACTCGTTGTATTTGGCGATTCGGATTTTGCTAAAAATGGGTACTGGAAAAATCAGGGTAATGCTGACTTGTTTTTAAATACAATCAACTATCTGGCAGAAGAAGAAGATTTGATTTCTATCCGGCCGAAAGATTTTGATGACCGGCGGGTTACGCTGACATCTGCCAATGTAACTACAATCTTTTATCTTGTCGTTATTGCTATTCCACTCCTGATCATTATGGGTGGTGTGGTGTTTTATGTAAAGCGTGGAAAATAGGGGAATTTGTGTCATGAAAATATTTAGAACACTGGGTCTGTTGGTCATATTGATCGCGCTTTCGGCATATGTATACTTTTATGAAATCAAAGGTGGTGAAGAGCGTGAAAAGCAGAAGGCAATGGAAGAGAAGGTGTTCCACTTCGAAACTGACAGCGTTGATATCATCGAGATCAGAAGTATATTCAACCGGTTCCGGTTTGAGAGAAGTGGAGATAACTGGACAATAAAAGAGCCGGTGAAAACGGGTGGTGATAAAAGTGCTATAAACGGATTACTAACAACCATGAGCAATATCACAAAAATACGTGAGTTTACTATCAAAGAGGGTGACCAGAAGGATTACGGCCTGGTGGCCAGATCCGTTTTGGCAATTATCCGGTTTAAAAACGGCGAACGGGACTCACTGCGATTTGGCGATGCGACACCGGTGGAAAATAGTAATTATGCCGGCCGGGGAGATTCTCTTGTATATATCCTGAGCTCATCATCAAAGCAGGCTCTTGAAAAGCAATTGTTTGACTGGCGCGATAAATCTGTGTCAAAGATTGACTATAAAGATGTAGTAGAAATGCGTCTGAGAAACGCAAAAGGGTCTTTCACATTTGTCAAAGAAGGTGCTGACTGGTATCTGAATGAACCGCGAAGAGTGCCGGCGGAAAATCTCACTGTGAATACGATCCTGCGAAAAATTCAAAATGATAAAATAAAATCCATAATAAGTGAAGATTTTAAAAATCCAAATAAATTCCGACTCAAAAAACCCGGTTATGTGGTGGACCTTTATCTTGGTGAAGGAAAAGCACATAAACAGTTAATGTTTTCTTCCTTGAAAGAAAATGTCTCAAATGGTAAGGATGACAGCCGTCCGCATATCTTTACTGTTGATTCTACCTTTATCAGGGAATTGGATAAATCCTTTTTCGATCTGCGGGATAAAAAAATTGTTTCCTTTTTTAATCGTGAACGAATTGACAGCATCATCGTTCAACAGGGTGATACAATTGTTACGTTTGCAAAAGACACCGCGAATACCTGGTGGCTGAATTCAGGCGCGAACAAGGTCAAAGGATGGAAGATTAATTCTCTGCTCAGCAATATTTTTAATCTGAAAGCGAAAGAATTTTTGCTTGAGCATACGGCAGCGACAAGAAAATACGGTCTTAATCAACCGGAGCGAATAGTCCGGATTTTTAAAGAAGGAAAGCAAGATGTTGAAGTTCATTTTGCTTCACCTGAAAACACACAATTTGTTGTGTTTTGCCCGGATTCAAAAATTGTCGCCGGTGTGTCGGAAAGTTCATATGACAATATCGAAGTTAAAACAGAAGACTATATTGAAGTGGAAACGGGCACATAAAAATGTATCGTTTTGCAAATCCTGAATATCTGTATATGCTTTTATTATTACCAATCCTCGGATATTGGTACTGGAAACAGTTTGGTAAGGGTAGTGGCAAAATACGATATTCGGATATCAATGTAATTAAGAAAGTCGGAAAAACCGGAAAACAGCAATTGCGACACAGTTTGTTTCTTTTACGTCTGATATTTATTTCTTTGATTATACTGGCTTTTGCGCGTCCCCAATCGGGCAGCAAAATGCGTGAAACAACGACCGAAGGGGTTGATATTATCCTTGTCCTGGATGTTTCTTCCAGTATGCTTGCGGAGGATTTTAAGCCAAAAAACCGACTGGTCGCAGCAAAACAAGTGGCTAAGAATTTTATTGAAGACCGGCAGAATGACAGAATCGGCTTAGTGATTTTTGCCGGTGAAAGTTTTACACAATGCCCGCTAACCCTGGATTACGGTGTTCTGCTGACATTGCTTGATCACACGAAAGTCGCTGATAAGGAATGGGATGGCACGGCTATCGGTATGGGTATCGTCAATGCTGTTAACCGATTGCGTGACAGCAAGGCAAAGAGTAAGGTTATCATTCTGTTAACCGATGGTGTAAATAACCGGGGTGAGGTAGATCCGGTCACCGCTTCAAATATTGCTGCGGCACTGAATATAAAAATATATACCATTGGCGCCGGGTCTCAGGGGACCGCACTTTATCCTGTGGATGATCCCTACCTTGGGAAACGGTATGTTCCCATGCCCGTAGAAATTGATGAAGAGGTATTAAAAAAGATCGCGGCAAATACCAATGCCCGGTATTTCAGAGCAAAAAATACAGAAAAACTGGTAGAAATTTATAATGAAATCGGTGAACTGGAGAAAACAAAAATCGAGGTAAAAGAATTTACCAGGTATGATGAATATTTCGACTATTTTCTGGCAGCCGGATTATTCTTTTTTGCTCTGGAAATTATTTTTGCCCAAACATATTTCCGGAAGATTCCGTAAAAAAAACTATGCTAATGTAGCCAAAAATTTTGTTATTTTAACAATAATTTATTAGCCACAAAGTCACTAAGACACAAAGTTATAAAAATTAAAGATTTAAAAAGAGAATCTGTTTTTAAACAAATCAAATTTACATTTTATCCTTAAAGATTCTTAGTGTCTTTGAGTCTTGGTGGCAAGTTTTTTAAATTGATCAGGTTAATAATTTACGATTTGATTGCAGCCCTGTGCAGCGGTATGAATTGTAAAAGTTAAACTCAATCGAGGATCATGCAGGTTCTAAAATTTGAAAATCCCGAATTTCTTCATCTCCTGTGGGGTGTCATTTTACTGGTTGGTTTTTTTATATGGTCAGTGAAATATAAGACAAAACTATTGTCTAAATTCGGCAATTTAGAAATACTTTCGAAACTGATGCAAACTTATAGTACCGGTCGGCGGAACCTTAAAATGATTTTGCTCGTATTCAGTTATATGTTTTTTATCCTGGCATTGGCTAATCCGCAAATCGGGACAAAACTGGAAGAAGTAACAAGAAAAGGTATTGATCTGATTGTGGTATTGGATGTTTCAAAAAGTATGCTTGCGGAAGATATCAGCCCGAGCCGTCTGGAAAAGGCCAAACACGAAGTTAGTAAACTTATCGATTTGTTGCAGGGTGATAGAATAGGAATTGTTGCATTTGCCGGAATGGCTCATGTACAATGTCCTCTGACCCTCGATTATAGTGCAGCAAAATTATTTCTTGATATCATGAATACAGATATAATTCCCCAACCGGGAACGGCAATTGGTAAGGCCATACAAAAGGCAACCAGGGCTTTTAATTCAGAAGAACATAAATATAAGGTGCTGATTCTGATCACCGACGGGGAAGATCACGAATCGAATCCCATTGACGCTGCGAAAGAGGCGGAAAAGGAAGGTGTGATCATTTATACCGTTGGGATCGGTTCCCCGCAAGGTGTTCCTATCCCACAATACAGCAAATCAGGAATACAGACCGGATTTAAGAAAGATCGTGACGGTAGTGTAGTTACAACCAAACTCGATGTGTTGACGTTGCAGAAGATCGCCTACCAAACCGGCGGTAAATATTATCTTGCCAGCAGCGGTGAAGCAGAACTTGATGAAATCTATAACGAAGTTGCTCAGTTAGAAAAAAAGGAATTAGTCTCAAAACAATTTTCACAGTATGAGGACCGCTTTCAGATTTTTTTAGCCATTGGTCTGCTATTATTATTAATCGAAATATTTATTCCTGAAAGAAAGCGTATAAAGACTGAATGGCGCGGGAGATTCGTTTAATGAGATATTTATATACAGGTATCATTATTCTATGTCTGGTCTCTATTCTCAGCGGACAATCTCTCCGGACTAAAATAAACAAGGGCAATGAGCAGTACTCAGAAGAAAAATATGATGAAGCATTAAACAGTTATCAGGATGCACTTCTGGATGATCCGCAAAATAAAATCGCATTCTTTAATCAGGGCGATGCATTGTATAAAAATGAGCAGTATGATAAAGCATTAGAGGCATACCAGTCAGCCCTGGGCAGCGATGATCTTCAATTGGAAGCAAAAACGCATTATAATATCGGAAATGCCTATTTTAAACAAAATAAATTACCGGAAAGTATTGAAACCTATAAAAAATCACTTGATATAAAACCTGATGATTTTGATACCAAGTATAATCTGGAACTTGCGCGGGCGAAAT
>CAYULK010000068.1:0-11707 GCA_964445625.1 uncultured Calditrichota bacterium | reverse complement strand
TATGCATTGCTACATTTGAACCTTTTATTTCTATACCATTATTGACACCTGAAGTTATTTTTGTGTTTTGTACAGATGATTGTCCATTTTCAAATCTAATTCCAAATTCCTTTGCATTTCCGATGCGGCAATAGTTGAATTCTACCGATTGCGCCGTTGGCAATACATGCAATCCCGGATAGCCGGCAAAGTTTCCGGCATCAGGACGAAAGTAAACTGTATCGGTTTTGCTGCCAATTGCAGAGAAATTGCCGTCAATATTGAACTGATAATCACCATCAAACAGGACCTCTACACCGGATTCAATTATCAGGTTTGTAACCGTGGTATGACCGGTAATATGGTAGGGGGAATTAGAATTATCCGTGGTCCATGTTTGATCGCTTATATCACCAGATATATCGGTCTGTGCGAAAACACGCGCGTAAATACAAATAACGATGAGTATTGGTAAAAAACGTTTGTTCATATAATTTATAGTATGATTTTATCCTGATTAATTATCCGCCGGCCATGGCGGAGGTGTTGCTAATGCCTCCGGCGTTTTCGGCTCATCTTCACTACCGCTTAACGCAATCAGTGTAATTATGCCAATTATGGTAACCCCACCGGCGCCAATCCACAGCCATTTCGTGTCAGCAGCTTGCGCATCGCTCCTCTGTATCGCCTGTTCCTGTTTTAATCTGCTAACCAGCTCGACATAAGGCGGCGGATCATCGGCAATCGTTGGCGCATAGTCTGGTTCTATTTCGAGAATTTTCTTCACAATTTGTCGCGCTGCAGCGGGATTGTTTTTTGCCAGGTAGGTCTGTGCCCAAATTTTGTAGGCTTTTATTAATTCTGTTTGTGTCAGGTTTCCGGCTTGCAGACAGGTGCGTATCAGTGAAATGCTCTCATCAAATTTACCTTCATAGTAATATTGTTCCGCCTGATTCAGATTATCAGTACATGAATCCTGTGCCAGTGCCTCTGTAACCGGAAATAAGGTATATGTCCATATAAATGATATAACTATAATGCTATTTAATATTGAACGTATCATATTTTCATCAAAAAGATATGTGTGTTCCCAGGTACAACTTGGGTATTTTTCATGACTAATAAATTATACATTAATTTCGCTTTAAACGCTGAGTTCGCAGAGATAAATTATATAAACATTTCTAATATATCTACTTAAATATGGCATGTATATACGCTATTATAGCCAAAAACTTTGTTATTTCCAACGGATCGCCTGGGAGATTAGCAAAAATTTTACAAATTTGATTAATATTTTTTAACGCAAAGACGCTAAGAACGCGCCACGCCTGCGGCGGGCAGGCAAAGTTCGCAAAGATTAAAATATATTTTTAAAAAACAATTAAAAGACCTTGCGTCATTGCGGTAAAGTAACCCGTGTTAATCAGTGTAATCCGTGGACTTCTTTTCTTTGTTTGCAGCCTCGGTTGCGCTATGTTTTAAAAAGGAAAAAATCTTTAAAAAACCAGTAATATTTATATATTAAAATAATACTGCCATAATTAATTAGATTTGTTTTTAAATTGCCCTATTTGAACATTTATTAATCAGAGGTATCCTTTGCACTCTCTGCGTTATATACTACCATCCTGTGTTTAATTATCGAAATATTAGACGCAATAGTTAAATAAAATTCGACAGACTTGCAAATAATATCTGGTAAGAAGGTTTTATAATACCTTTTTAAAAACAAACTTTATGGGTTCAGCAAAATTATTATCCAGCATCAATTTGCGCTCACCACTGACCAGAATATATCCGGCTTTTTTTGCCGCAATTGTTCTTTGTCCGACCCGGACTGATATTTCTTTTGGTGTCAGTTCACCGGTCACTTCGTTATCTACAACAATCTCTGCCCATATCGGCATGCCATTGGCGTCGAAGGCTGTTATACTAAGACTCACCAGGTTATTAAAATTTACCGGAATATTGATGGTTTCGCCATCCCGGATATCAATAACTTTCTCCCAATCACCATAAAGCGGATGCACTACTTTTACTGTATGTTCTCCCGCCCGCAGAATAGAAGCATAATTAATGTTTGTATCTTTCTTCTTTAACTGACCATCGATATAAATCGAGCCCCACGGCTGTATGGAAATATTCAGATTACCCTGACCGGCAATCAGATCAGTAAATATTTTGTTCTCCGGCTGATCTTTGAGAAAAATTTCTGTTTTGAATGTCCTGTATCCTTTTTTTTCAACCCGTACCAAATGTGTACCGAGAGCCAGACTGTCAATTTTCAATGGCGTGTTATTACCGGAAATGAGCCGGTCGTCAATCCAAACGGAAGCGTCTGGCGGGGTGGACTCTACAGATAACATGGTGAAAATCCAGGGCAGCTGAATATTGATATTTTCCGTTCTTTCAGAATGGGTATAAATACCCGTGGTTACATCCTTAAACCCTGTTTTCTTTAGAGTAATTTCATAATTCCCCGGTGTGACCGTATGATTATACGGGGTTTTACCAATATACTGCCCATGATAATATATCATGGCATCTGAGGGAGTGGAGTTGATTATAACACCTGCTGATCCGATCTGTGTAGTATTGTTCTCTTTAATTAAAGAAGTGTTAATGCCAGGATTTTTACCGGGTTTCAGACTAATATTTTGCTCGAAGTTTAAATAACCGGCATGAGCAATCCGCAAACGATAATCACCGGCCGGAAGTATAATCTCTTCAGACGGCTTCAGGTCATAGTTCTTATCATCAATAAAGATTTTGGATTCATCCGGAAAAAAGTCTATGGTAAATCGTGAGAGAGGTGTAAGCTTAAATGTGAGATACTTAAGAGAATCATCCCGGATTTTGACCAGAGTATCAATGGTTATATAATCATTTTTACGAATGTTTAAAGAAAAAGAGGAGTACCCGATATTATCTGAATAAAACGGTGTAGTACCCAGCGAATCATTGTTAAGATAAACCTGAGCCTTATCCGGATGTGAGATGATCATAACCGGTTGTTTTCTATCGGTCTCAGGGAAAAAATAAATAATCGCCAGGGCGATAAAAAATACTGAAAATGCAATTGCAGCCTTGCCAAATGACAGGAATTTTCTTTTTTTAATACCGGGTGAATCAGGAATTACCGTCTGAGGAACCGTATCGCTAAACAATGATATATCGTTAGCCGGTTCCGGGGCCGCAGAAATGTCCTTCTTCTCACCTGCTGATTCTTTGATGCCGGGAACCAGACCGCTATCCTGTTCAAATTCGTTGATTGCTTCGAACATGCTATCAATACTCTGGAAGCGGTTTTCCGGTTTCTTTTCAACGGCACGCATAACAAGATTGTTCAGGCTTAAAGGAATTTCAGAATTGAAATGAGTGGGGGGTGGAAACTGGCGTCTTATAATGGCTTCACGAATTGTAAAATCGGTATCATCTTTGCGGAAAGGAATTTTTCCGGTAAGCATTTCATAAAAGGTCAGACCCAGGGCATATATATCGCTCCGGAAATCTGTATAATGCAGTCCCTTTATCTGCTCCGGTGACATATAATGTAAAGTCCCGCCGGTAGATGAAACCATGGTTTGATTGTTGTTTCGTTGATCTTTGGCAAGCCCGAAATCAGTCACTTTAACAATTCCGTCCCCGGTAATCATTACATTATTGGGTTTGATATCGCGATGTATGATGCCGAGCCGGTGAGCATGACCGATAGCACTCAGCATTTGTTTGAAGATATCCAATGCCTCGCGCCAGGGAATGGCACTCCCTTCCCGTATCCTTTTTGCCAGGGTACTGCCTTCCACATACTCCATCACAATAAACCATTGGTTATCATCGAGACGAAGATCATAAATGTTAACAATGTTTGGATCCTGAAGGCGGGCCAGGGCACGGGCTTCTGTCCTGAAGCGGTTTAAAAATATTTCATCACTGGCAAGACCAAGAGCGATAGTCTTAATTGCAACCAATTTATCGAGATTTACATTGAGTGCTTTAAAGACCACACCCATGCCGCCTTTACCGATTTCATCAAGAATTTTATAATGATCGATTAACGATCCAACGGTCACATTTGCCATTTTATAAAATATTCTTACTACTTATATGAATGGTAGTTGTACAATTCCTCAATCAAAGAGAAGGACTCAGATAACTACTTTGATTCCGAGGGCCTGTAAAAATTATACAGGAATTGTTCATCTTTCGGAGACAGATCAAAGCGCAGAACAGCATCCTGAATGACAGCAAATTTCTCATGGTCCGGATCCTGTTTAAGGTAGTCAGAGACCCATATTACGGCTCGTTTCAGGGACTCGCTTTGCGGAATCACCGTAGTCATAGAGACAATTCTCCTATTACCGCATTTTCGAACAATTTGATAATAACTTAAATAATATCAAGGATATTTACGCAAGACGCTTATGAAAGTTCAACACACCAAGCAGAAAAACAACGACGCCGTAGATGGTCATGGGAATAACATCAATCAGGAGATATGAGATGGTTGATCCTTTCTGAAATATATCGCGTATGATGGCGAGAAAATATCTCATGGGATTAAGATAGGTGATATTTTGGAGGAAATCAGGCATGTTCTCAATAGGTATAAAAAATCCGCTCATAAGCAGCATGAATACCATAAAAAACCAGGCCATGAACATTGCTTCCTGCTGCGTATTTGTTAATGTTGAGATAAAAATACCGAATCCCAGGGTAGTAAAAAGAAACAGAAATGCCAACAAAGCTAATAGCAGGTAGCTTCCCTGTATCTGAATATTAAATATGAACTTGGCAAAGGTCATCACAACCATCAGCTCAATAAAGGTTAGTATCAGGAACGGAATGATTTTACCAAATAATAATTGATAACGTTTAAGAGGAGTTACCATTAGCTGTTCAAGTGTCCCAATTTCTTTTTCTTTAACCAGGCTCATCGCTGATAACATCATTGAGATTATAGTCATCAATGTGACCACGATTCCCGGAATCATATACTGAGCATTATCAAGATTCAGATTGTACCACATACGCTCCTTATTCTCAATCAAATGTACTGGTCTGGCATCTCTTACTCTGACAGGATTTGTACCGGATTCCCGGGCGTATTGCATTAGAATCCCCTGGGCATAACTCAATGCGATACCCGCGGAGTTACCATCCAGACCATCCACAATAATTTGCAGTTCCGGTAACAGATTAGTCTTCAGATCTGCAGCGAAGTGGCGTGGTATATTCAGGACTATTTGCGCATCCCATTCCTGTATCGTGTTTTCAATTTTCTCAGGATTTGTTTCGTGCCCGATAATTGTGAAACGATCGGTATTAGCAAACGCCTGAACAATTTCATGACTGATATGTGAGTTATCATAATCTGCGATCAGGAGTGAAACATTTTTCACCTCATTGGTTATTGTAAATCCCAGGATAATCATTTGTATAAGAGGAATTCCAAATATAATCCCGACCATTTCCCGGCTACGAAATATCTGTCTGAATTCTTTTTGGATCATAAAAAAAATCTGGCGCATATTATTTTTCCAGGTTAGTATTAAATCGATGTATGGCATTACTCAGCATAATTATTGACATGACGGTCAGAAAAACAGCTTGCGGAAGTAACTGTATCAGCGTATTTCCCTTGAGCAATATTCCACGAATAATAATCATATAATATTTGGCCGGTACCAGATAAGAAATATATTGCAAAACGACAGGCATGGATTGAATCGGAAAGATAAATCCGGATATCATCACAGTCGGTAACAGAGTCGCGGAAAGGGCAATCATCATCGCTACCTGCTGTGTGTTTACAATGGTCGATATCATCAGGCCAAAACTCAATGCAGTCAGAATATATAATAATGAAAGAAATAATAGCAGGAGATAGCTGCCCTGGAAGGGAAGATCAAAGAGTAGTCTCCCCAGCACCAGAATTAAAAAACCATCAAGAAGTGCCAGTAATACATATGGCAAAACCTTGCCAATAATAATCTCAATCGGTTTGACCGGTGATACAAGAATCTGTTCCATCGTTCCCAATTCTTTTTCACGCGTAATGGTAATACTGGTGAGCAGGGCTGATATCATGATCAATATCAATGCGATCAAACCGGGTACGAAAAAGTAGGCACTTTTTAAATCCGGATTATACCAGATACGGGGTTTAATTTTAAAAGGTATGGGTAAGATGCCACCATACTTGCTATTAAAATTCAGGACAATGCTATTACAATAGCTGCGAATCAAGGTTGCCGCATTGGGATCAGCAGCATCAATCACTATCTGAATTGGTGTCATAGCCTGGCGGTGAAAATCGCGGCTGAAATGCTGGTTGATTATCAAAATTGCGCGGGCTTTTCTGTCTAGAAAAATCTCTTCGAGTGCATCCATTTTACCGGTATAATGAAAAGTATTAAAGAATTTGCTGCCGGCAAATTCATCAATCAAATTGTCGGACAGAGTAGAATGATCAAAGTCAACAACCGCTATATCGATATTGTTAATCTCCATATTCAGCGCAAACCCGAATAGAATCAACATTAATAACGGCATGGCTAAAATTATTACTAAGCTGCGTTTGTCATAAATGATATGCAGAAATTCTTTTTTAGCAATTGCTTTGATCCGGCTGCGATGATTTTTCATTTTTTAATTCTCATTATTTGCTGCTGCAATTGAAATAAATACATCCTGCATGGTATCCTTTTTATACTCCGCTCTTAATTCCCGCGGCGCACCCAGGGCAATGATATTTCCATCGCGCATAATCGACAAACGGTGACAATATTCTGCTTCATCCATAAAGTGGGTAGTGACGAAAATTGCTTTTCCCTTGGCCGAGGTATCATAGATTAAATTCCAGAATGAACGGCGGGCCACCGGATCAACGCCTGAGGTGGGTTCATCTAAAAAAAGAATCGACGGATCATGTAATAGCGCACAGCCCAGTGCCAGACGTTGTTTAAAACCCAGTGGTAAATCACGGGTTAAGCTGTCGGCGACATCACCTAATCCCACCTCATTGATCAGGGCATCTCTGCGCTGATGGATAACATCGGTTGGCAGATTATATATCCCACCGTAGAATTCAATATTTTCAGCGATTGTCAGATCGTCGTACAATGAAAACTTTTGACTCATGTATCCTATATTTTGTTTAATTTGCTCACTCTGCTTGTATATGTCAAAGCCGGCGACAGAACCACTGCCTGACGACGGCATTAAAAGACCACATAACATCTTGATCATAGTAGTTTTACCGGCACCATTGGCGCCTAAAAACCCGAAAATCTCGCCCTGTGCGACATCGATATTCACTTTGTTAACGGCAATAAATTTCCCGAATTTTCTTGTTAATTCCCTGGTTTGAACCGCAACGGGTTGTTTCTTCATCTGTCAGTCTCCATTAGACTGAGAAATACATCCTCAATTGATGGCTCAATCTGTTGCCGGTTCTGAATTTCATGATCCATATCGGTTTTAAGTGTCTGCCAGAAATTTTCCCCGGGATTAGTTTTGAAGCTTACATGTAATGTGTCGCCAAACATCTGGACAGAATGAATTTGTTCATTAGTAGAGAAATATTTACTGAGTTTTCTGAGATCAGAAGAAACGATTGAGTATAATGGATACCTGTAATTTTCACGGAGTGCATTAGGTGTGTCAATTGCATGTATTTTACCATCAAAAAGCAGCGCCACCCGATCACACTGCGTGGCTTCATCCATATAAGCCGTGGAAACCAGGATCGTTGTTCCTTCTTCTTGAATGGAATGAAGAATCTGCCAGAATTCCTGACGCGAAACCGGATCAACACCAAAAGTCGGTTCGTCAAGAAGCAATACTTCAGGGGTATGAATCAGGGCACATGAAAGAGCCAGTTTTTGCTTCATTCCCCCTGATAGAGCACCGGCCTTGCGATTTTTAAAACTATCCAGACGCGAAAATTGATACAGCCGCTCCAATCGGGCGGGTCTTTCTGAAATGGGTACATCAAATAAGTCCGCAAAAAAATTCAGATTCTGCTCTACTGATAAATCCTGATATAGTGAAAATCGCTGCGGCATGTAACCCAGTAGCGCACGGATCTCAGGGATTTGCTTTGTTACATCCATTTTTTTAACGATTAGCTGTCCCTGAGTAGGTAAAAGCAATGTAGCCAGCGTACGCATCAAGGTTGTCTTACCTGCACCATCCGGTCCTATTAAGCCAAATATTTCACCCTTGTTTACGCTAAGACTGATATCATCAACTGCAGGTGGACCATCGGTATATATTTTTGTAAAATTTGTGATCTCAATTTCAGACATTATTGGTCCTATAAATAAATTACCACCGGCATACCATGTTTCAGAATTTTGTCTGAATTGTTAATGGTTATTCTAACGGCATAAACCAGTGTTGTTCTCGTTTCCGGTGTAAGTATGTTCTTTGGCGTAAATTCTGCTTTGGGACTGATCCATGTAATCTTACCCTGTATGCTGTCTTCAAGTCCATCAACTTCAACTTTTACTTCCTGGTTATATGATAATTTAGATAAGAGGCTTTCGGAGATATATATTTTTGTATCAACCTGGCTGATATCCGTCACCTCAACTACGGGCTGCATTGGTGGAATTGCTTCACCTTTTTCATAGTATTTGGCGGTGATGATGCCATTAACAGGAGATTTGATAATCGTGTCATTAATTTTTTTGTTGAGCAGATCGATTTGCGCCTGAATTTGCGCCTTACGGGCAGAGAAACTCTGTAATTGTTGTTGAGCCGTAAGGACAGCAGTATTGACTTTTTCCAGTTGATTTTTAACATCATCATAGTCCTGCTGAGGCACAGATTTTGCTTCATACAATTTTGCTATGCGATTATAGCGTGTTTGTATATATGATTTATCTTCTTTATTCCGCTGTAGATTGGTGCGGGCAATTCCGGTATGAGCTTCCAGTTCGCGCAAACCGGCCAGTAATTGTTGACGTTGAAATGATAATTCTGTGGAATCGACAAGGGCAACCGGTTGCCCTGAAGATATTTCATCGCCCAGATCCACATACATATCCATGATTTGTCCGCCTGACAATGCTGGAATCTTTACCACAGTACCTTCTATAATTCCGGTATATTGATGGTCATTATCCGATGATTCACAGGAAATAAGCATAATTACCGGCAATAATAGTGCAGTAGTAAGTCGGATTTTCATTTTAGTTCTCCTTGAAAATTTTTGGTGTCAAAAAAACGGATATTTAACGCAAAGACCTGCCTACCGGCGGGCGTAGCGCAGAGAATCGCAAAGTACGCAAAGTTTAAAAGTGAATTATATTATTTTCAATTTTTTTAATACAGCTTTCTTTTAGAATAATTCGTGAAATTCGTCAAAATTCGCATAATTTGTGGATATCTTTTTTGCGTTCTCAGCGAACTCGGCGTTTATTAAATAATCCGAATTTTACTTCAAATATATTTTCATTTTTTCATAGAACTTTTGCCACTACCACTATTTATACCAATAATTCCCGTGGCAAATTGTAATTGTAATTTATTTTTATGCCAGAGAATTTTTGTTTTTTCCAGTTCAAGTTGTGCGGTTGTCAGATCGTTTTCTGCACTGTTTAGATCCAGGACTGTAGTGAGACCCTGTTCATAGCGATCATGGGTTTGACGAAAGCGCTCTTTTTCCTGCTGGACCAGTTGATTTTGCAGATGGATTTGATTGCGGGTGATTTCTAGTACCTGGTAAGCCGTTTTTACCTGTTGCTCAATATTGTTGAACAGCTCTTGCAAGGCAATATCCAATCGCTCAGATTCGAGCCGCGATTGCTGAACCTTACGTTTATCCCTGTTCCAGGCCCATATTTCCCATTGAAACGTAACAAATACACTGTAGAAATCTATCCAACTGCCATCAAAGATAAAGCCATCAAGCCGTGCCTTGTTATAGGCACCGCTGGCGTTTATCATCGGGTAATATGAAGATTCAAGGGCATTAGTATAAAAATCCTGTCCGTTTTTACGAGCTGCGAATTGTTTTAATTCCGGACGATTATTCAGGGCAATTTGATAGTATGCCGGAAGATCATCGAGTTCTATATCTAAGGTGATATTCTCAGGTTTGTTTATATCCTGTAAATTTTGATCATTAACCAGATATTTTAGTTTCGAGATCATAATTATAGTTTGACCTTTTAGTGTGGCTAGCTGGGTTGCTATTTGCAATTTTTTATTCGCCAGTTCTAGCGTATCAAATGAAGTAACCTGCCGGGCTTCTAACAGATTTTTTATCCTGGTCAGCTGATTATTGATGCGGTTGATACTCTCTGTAAGAACCTGTTGTTGAACTAAACTTGACTGGATGTCATAAAACAATTTGCCCGTTTCCAGATATATGGATTTTCTTGTAATCTCTTTTTGCAGCATCTGAGCGGAAAAATTTTGTTCGGCCACTTTGATGCTGTTCTTTGTGCGGAAGCCACTAAATACAGGCTGATCGATATTCAGGGAGATTACATTCATAGTAATATCCTTTTTATTATCCTGAAATATCGCAGGTGCCTTATTAAAAAACAGCCAGGCTCCATATGCACTGGTGGATATTTTTGGCAGATAGCCAGTAGTTTGTATATCTACCTCCTTTTCCGCCCGTGCAAGTAATTTTTCCTGTTGCCGGATAGAGAAATTATTTTGTACGGTAATTTGCCATAATTCCTTCAGGTTTATCCCGGCGGATAAATCAGCAAACAGGAAAAGAAAAAGTGTCATAAAATACTGAAATTTAAACGCTCGTAGTATCATACTTTTGATCCTATCATATAGATGTTATTTCTCGGGACGAATGCCGTCCCAGAGAACACGAACAATCTCATCGGCCCGGTTATCAATAAAATCCGGATTATCTATATCGGCCCCGGGAATTATTTTTCCGATGAACTGATGTGTGATAAACGGGAAAATACACATGCCGAGTAAACTGACTGTAAAATGAACCGGGTCAATGGCTTTAATTTGACCGGTTTTTATTGCCTCCTTTGTTTTTATAATAATGGGATTATCAGGGAAGCCCTGTTCGATAAAGGCAGATTTTACACTACTGAATAATTCCGGATCGTCTTTTCCGATTTCCCAGATTACGAATCGCAGCAAATTTTTAAGTGGGTTAATATGCCGGATATACCCGGAGACGAAGGAGTGCAAGAAATTATGAAAATTATCATCATCTTCAATGGATGAAAAAATACTTGAGATAAGTTTTTTGAATTGATATATGAATACGATCTTGAACAATTTATTTTTTGAGCGGAAATAATAATGAAGCAGTGCTTTATTAATGCCAGCCGTATCGGCAATTTCCTGCATACGCGCACCGTCTTTACCTTTCTCAGAGAAAACAGTGGTGGCGGCTTCGATTATTTTCTTCTCGGTCCGGGTGGGAATTTCCATAGCATCTCCCTTTAACCATAAACTTTAACTGTTTGGTTAAAATATAATCGGATTAACATTGTTAGTCAAGAAAAAAATTAACCGTATGGTTAAAACTTATGGTTAAGATTCAGATTTTCCATCACATCGTGTGAAGGGGGAGTGGTAAGCGATTGATGGAAAACCCGATAAGTTGTGTTTTTTAATAAGCCATGGATTTAGATCGGCTGTGGCATTACTGGCCATGGGTATCGTTGCAAGGTAATAGTTCAGCCCACCAAATACACGAAAGGCCACTAAAAATATATAAATT
>CAYULK010000067.1:0-11827 GCA_964445625.1 uncultured Calditrichota bacterium | reverse complement strand
ATCCACATATCCCTGAATAATATTCAATGGCGAGCGCAGATCATGAACAATCATAGAGTTAAAATCAGAACGCATTCGTTCAATTTTCTTCTGGTTACGCAAATCGGATAATACAGCAAAGAATCCGATACGTTTATCCTGTTGATAAAATGGAGATGTATATATCATAAAGGGCAAAATATCTCCCTTTTTATCAAGTAGTTCAATTTCGAGACCGATGACTTCTTCACCCTCATCTTCCGGTTTACCTTTATCACTCAGAGTTTGCAGGACTTGTTTTTCCAATTTACTTTTTGCGCTTTCGGAACACAGTGTATAGAAACTCTTCTCAAGTAATTCATCTTTAGCTTCATAATTCAAAATTCGTACCAGACTGTTGTTCACATACAGAATATTACCACCCGTATCACAGGTAACAAGCCCCATCGTCATGGTTTCGGCCAGAAGCCGGTATCTTAATTCAGAAGTTTTTAAACGTTCAAACAACTCTGTATTTTCAATGACAACGGCAGCCTGGTTGGCGAAATATTCAATTGAGCGTATCTTTTCGCTCGTTGGTTTCCTTCTTTCTACAGGATCATTAAGAGAGATCATACCAAGTTGTTTACCACGGCTGGAAATCGGTACATACACCCAATCTTTATCGCTCCACTTGCCAATAATTTGCCCATCTGTTGAATCGGATTTTCGCGAGTGATCGTAAAAATGACTATTGCTTATGGGTATTGATCTTTCAATTCTATCAACGAATGGCGGGTATTTTTTATTTTTTATCAGGGATTGATAATCTGCATCCTTTATACCCAGTATACTGATCATACGATATTTATCATCATAGGGATTATTAATATCCATGATGACCACATTCCAACCCAGGGTTCTTCTGATAGCCGTGCATATTTTCTTTAAAATATTATCGACGGAAGAATCGAGGGTAAGCTCGTTACCGAGATCGAAGATCCGCTCCAGTTGTTTTACAGTTAATTTTGCCTGTTTCAGTATTTCACTTTCTTCCAGAGCCTCACTTGCCGCACTAATTAACTTCTCACTGTTCTGTAGCTCGGTGCGCAGATATTTCTTTATAATGCTTTCACGGCCCAGTAGTAAGAATCCCCTGACTTTTTTACCTATCAGCAGCTGGTAGATTACCATATTGGCAATGGGTCTTTTATCGATACCTGGCAATTTCTTGAATTCCGATGCCACTTCGTCATTCATCAGGTCAACAATACGATAGGTTTTGGAAGATAATAGTTGTTCGAACGAGGGAAAATCATCCAGCATTAACACCGGCGGCTTTTGCGTATCAAAAAGATTCTCATCACTTTCCCCGCTGAACATAAATTTAGGCGAGAGAAACCGGAATCCTTCATTATAATTCAGGTAGATACATAAATCAGTCTGTAATAATTTATTAAGCTGCAATCCTAGTGATTGGATTATCTCATCCTCTGACGGTCTTTGAAAATAGTGCGCGGAATTCTGAGCATTTTTTGCCGTTTGCTTTTCCAGACCATAAAATTTGCGCACTTCCCGCACCCGATGAGCCAGAATCTGGGTAAAAGCCTGCAGGCTTTCTATATCATATTGCTTTATTCTTGATTTTTCATTGCTGCCCAGTATTACCCGCCCCAGGATGCTACCCTTATAGACCATGGGAAAATGATGCAAGAATTGCGCTTTGATTCCTGTTTTATGGAGATGATTCAGAAGATCAGTATTTTTTAGTACACCACTTTCCATATTTGAGCTGGTTAAAAGATAGTCACGCCAAAGTTTATTATCACGAAAATGTTCTTCTTTAACTTGTTTCTCATGCGGTTTGGTAAGTATTGTGAAAAAATCAAAATCTGAGTTAGTATTATTAAATATAGTAAAGACCAGAAAACTAAAGGGAAAAGTTGTCTCCAGATGATCGATAGCTGTTTCAAAAAGATTCTCCAGGCCCTGGCTGAGAATCAGGTTATAATTTGTTTCTGCCAGTTTTTCCAAGCGCTTCTTTTCACGGTAATTTCGCTCGTCTTCGTCCAGACCACCTTTTTGAAAAAGTATTTTTGATTTGAGATCAACCAGATTGTCCTTCAGACTTATAAAATCTCCGACACCACAATGAAAAGCCTCGATCCTGTCGTTTAATTTCAGGTTCGGATCATCTGTAATCGCGATAAATGAAAGTGGTGTTTCTGCCTGATTCTTTAATTCTGTAATAATTTTTTTTGCGCTATCATTCAGAGAGGCACCCCAGAGTATGATATGAGGATTAAACTCAACAACGGCCAATCTCATACCTTTGACATCATGTGCTGATGCAATCTGATAACTAATACCCTTTAATCCTGTGGCAAGTTTGCTGCAGACATTACTGCTGGGGTGAAATATTAACAGTCTTCCCTCAGTCATATTTTTTCCTGGCTATTGTGTGTTTCGGTTATATATTAAATACATGCCGTCAATGTTCAAAGATTCTTCAACCTGATCAATTGAATCGGTTTTATCCGCGATCAGCCGGGCAAGTCCACCGGTAGCAATTACTTTAGCTGCCGAACCCAATTCAGCTTTAATTTTCGGCACCATTCCTTCAATCAGCTCGACAACACCGAACAAAATTCCGCTCTGCATACTTTCTTCAGTTGTTTGACCAATCACTTTCGCGGGAAAGACTAAATCAATTTTGGGTAGTTTTGCTGCTTTGAAGTGTAATACAGCGGCAGCACTTTCAATACCCGGGCAGATAATACCACCCAGATAATCACCATCCTGATTGAGACAATCAAAAGTAGTCGCCGTTCCGAAATCCAGAATGATCAAAGGTGTACCGTATTTTGCTTTTCCGGCCACTGCATTGCAAATACGGTCTGCACCAACTGTATACGGATCCTGATAAAGGATCTTCATGCCCAGATCAAGATCTGAATTTATCAGCAAAGGATCCTGGTTAAGATATTTGTTAGCCATCCGCCGGTATAACAACGTCACCTCAGGAACGACTGAAGAAATTACCACCCCGACTATTTGAGTTGGATCGTATTTGTGAAGTACAAAAAGTGAATTTATTGCCAACCAACATTCATCTTCCGTTCTGGAGTTCTTACTACCAAGTCGCCAGACATTTTGAAGTTTACCTGATGTGTACAGACCCAGCACGGTATTCGTATTACCAATATCAATCATTAAGTCCATTAATCATTCACTCTGGATAAATATTACCGGTAATCAATTCTTTTATCAGACCATCCTTTGTTTTATATAATAATGATCCGTTATTATTAATATCCACTATTTCCCCCCACTCCGATATCACCGGTGTTTCAATTATTGCAGATCTGCCGGCCATACACCAATGGGATTTCCAATCCTTAATAATATCCGCATAATTTGTTCTTTCCAGGCGAATATAATTTTTTTCAAAAATGGACAGGATCTGGGCAATTAGTCTTTCGCGCTCGATCTGTTTTAATGTAACATCATACAAAGAAATGATAGATTCTTTTATCTCATCACTAAAATCTGCTGACTTCTGATTAACATTGATACCGATACCTGTAATAATGTATTCTATAGACTGATTAACCACACTGCTCTCAGTTAAAATTCCGGCAACTTTTTTACCATTTAACAAGATATCATTCGGCCACTTGACTTCCAGATTAACATGATCAATGCGATCGATATTCAGGAACACCTGCAGGGCTTTGATTAATATTGTGGCCGAAGCCAGCGTGATACACCGTGCAGCCCGTATCGAAATCCTGGGACGCAGAATGATACTCATTAATATGTTTGTACCCGCTTCAGACTCCCATACTTTGCCCAGCCTGCCCCGGCCTGCGGACTGATAATCCGCAATAATTACAGATCCTTCAGGAGCCCCTTCCCGTGCTGCTTCACGAGCATAAGAATTTGTGGAGTCCACTTCGGATAATATATATAAATATTTTCCGAAATAAGACGTGTTTAATAATTCCCGTAAACGATCCTGATTAATCATTTTAAGGCATTTTTAATAATAATATGTTTTAATTTACTATTTTTAGATTACAAAAAACAATCATAAATTTTTGAAAATATAACAATTAGGTCATTTTTTCCAGAAGGTGGGTGTAAGCATTATTATAACCGGATATATTTCCAGTCGCCCGACAAGCATCATGAATGCCAGTATCCATTTACCAGTCACAGGAATATGTGCATAATTATCTGTTGGGCCCACGCTGCCTAATCCCGGACCTATATTCCCAATTGTTGCAGCCACTGATCCCAAAGCGCTCTGAAAATCCAGGCCAAGGAGTGCCATTGCCAGAACGCCAACAATAAAAATAAGCATATATATCAGGAAGAAGCCACTAATATTGTTTACAATGTCTTTGGGAATGGTTCGATGACCGATACGCACCGGGAGCACCGCGTGGGGATGAATTAGTCTTTTTATTTCATTCATACCATATTTTATTAAGACGAGGATGCGTACAATTTTCAGTGCCCCACCCGTCGATCCGGCACATCCCCCCAGAAACATAAATGTAAATAATATCACCTGCGGGGCCGATCCCCATAATTCATAATCATCCGTACCATATCCCGTGGTAGTGATAATTGAAACCGATTGAAAGAGACTTTTTCGTATTGCTTCCGAAAACGAATAATTGTGATACAGGTAAATATCGGCACCGATAAAAAGCGTTCCACCCGCGATCAGAGCTATAAAAAATATGGTCTCCGGATTTTTCCAGTAAGCTTTTATGTTGCCACGCAATGCCTGGTAATGCAGAGAAAAATTTATTCCGGCAATCAGCATAAATACAATTACGATATAATCTATAAAAGCACTATTATAATAACCGATGCCGGCATTTTTGGTCGAAAACCCCCCGGTGGCCATCGTTCCAAATGTATGGCATAAAGACTCAAACACATCCATCCCGGCAATATATAATAATATGGCTTCTACCAGACTGATAACGATATATACTTCCCATAAAATTTTAGCTGTATCTTTAATTTTCGGACTCAGTTTGTCATGTTCAGGACCGGGCACTTCAGCTTTATACAATTGCATGCCACCCACTCCCAGCAGAGGTAAGATTGCAAGAGATAGCAGAATTATCCCCATACCCCCCAACCAATGCGTAAATGAACGCCAGAAAAGTAAACCATGGGGCATTTCTTCAATATTGGTTAAAATGGTAGCGCCCGTGGTGGTAAAACCGGACATTGTTTCAAAGAAGGCATCTGTAAAATCAGGAATATAGCCGGAAATATAGAATGGCATCGCGCCAAAAATGGCAAAAGCAAGCCAGGTGATTGTTACCAGAGCAAATCCTTCCCGGATTTTCATTTCGTGATCTACCCTGTTTGGGAAAAAAAGTAACGCACCGACAACACCGGCAATAGCCGCGGATGAGATCAGGGCGATAAAATCACCATCACCATAAATCAGCGCAACAATAACCGACGGCAACATCGATATTGCCAGGAAAATAAGTAGTGCTCCAAGAAAAAATGCTAATGTACGAGGATTCATCAGTTGAATAGTTTTTCTACTTCATGGATAGCCGGGGGAAGGGCGATTGCAACCACCCGGTCCCCTTCCTGTATCTGAGTTGATCCGACCGGAATAAAAATCTCATTGTTACGAACAACAGCACCAAGAATAGCACCCTTGGGTAAATGCATATTTTTTAATTGCTTTTTACAAATATTAGCATTTTTATGAGTCTGAAATTCAATGACTTCAGCCGCTATTCCGGGTATAGATGCCACGCTGACAATCGATCCCCGGCGAATAAATTTCAAGATATTATCAACGGTGACAAAATGCTTGGATACATAGGCATCTATGCCGATCGTTGGAATAATTGCCGTATAATCACTTTTATTTATCAGGGAAATAATTCTTGGTACCTTAAGATGTTTGGCCATCAGGCAGGAAATGATATTTGTTTCATCATCACCCGTGACAGATATAAATGCATCCATGTCAACTATACCTTCCAGGGCGAGTAAATTCAGATCGCGCCCGTCTCCGCGTATTACCAACGATTTCTCCAGCTGATCCGCCAAAATTTCAGTTTTATCCACATTTGAATCAATGATCTTTACATTTAGTTCATCTTCAAGACTCCGGGCAATTTCTGCACCGGTTTGACCGCCGCCGAGAATCATCACATTTTCCATAGTAACATTTTCTTTACCGGTCAATTTGAGAATTTCCGGCAGACTATCTCTTTTTGAAGTGACATAAACTCTGTCTCCATTCATAAAAATATCGGATCCATGGGGGATTATTGTTCTGTCCTTTCTTTGAATGGCTACTGTTCTGAATGCCAGTTCACTGTAGGACTCGCTCACCTGAGCCAGTGACTGTTCCAGTATCTGGCATTTATTATCCAGTTTGATGCCAATCATTATCAATCTGCCATCTTCGAATTCGACAATGTCAGTAGCCGCAGTTTGCTTTAGTAATTTTACAACCGCAGCGGCAATTTCTGATTCGGGATGTATGATTAAATCAATATCAAGTGCTTTTGCGTTCAGAGGAGACGGTTCCAGGGCAAAATCCCGGTTCTTTACCCGGGCTATTTTTTTGGCGACCTGATATTTACCGGCAATCAGGCAGGCAATCAGATTTACTTCATCATTATTTGTGACCGCCACTAACATATCCGCACTTTTAATACCCGCTTCCTCAAGCACGTGATAACTGGTGGCATTGCCCTCAATCACCTTGATGTCGAGATTATCTTTCGCCCGTTTTAATCTATCCTGATTCCGCTCAACCAGAGCGACATCATGTTTCTCATAACCGAGTATCTTTGCAAGCGTATACCCGACTTCACCGGCGCCCAGTATAATGATGTACAAAATTATTTTTCCTTTTTAAAAACTTCGTCAAAAACCGAAGTTGTTAATTCTATATCTTCACGGCTTACATTCATATGAGTTACAAATCTGATTTTGGTCGGACCAAAGGCAATTGCAGCAATTCCACCGGAAAAAAGCAAGTTTGTTAGCTCGGTCGCAGATTTTTCCGTGTTTTTAAAATCTACAATTACAATATTTGATTGAACGGAATTCATATCAATTTGTGCTTCCGGATAACCGGATAAGATTTTGGCCAGTCTACAGGCATTTTCATGATCCGTTTTCAATCTTTCGAAATGATTCTCAACCGCAAATATACACGCGGCTGCCAATATACCAGCCTGTCGCATGCCACCACCATACGCCTTCCGGTAAAAATGAGCCTTTTTTATAAAGTCGTTTGATCCGACAACGATTGATCCGACAGGCGCACCCAGTCCTTTAGAGAAACACAGCGACACAGAATCAAAATTCGAACAATACTCCTTTAAACTAATTCCCGTTGCTATTGAAGCATTCCAAAGGCGGGCGCCATCCAAATGTAATGGCAGGTTATTATTTTTTGCAAAACCTGATATTTTTATAATTTCACTCATGGGGAAAATCGTACCCCCTCCACGATTATGAGTATTTTCAAGACATATCAACCCGGTTTGCGGATAATGGTCATCTTCGGGTCTTATCGTTTCTTTAATCTGATCCAGGGTTGGGTGCCCATTTTCACCGATTATTGGATGCAGTTGCACACCTGACAACATCCCGGCCGCACCGGATTCATAATTAAAAATATGTGAATTATAATCACATATAACTTCATTACCGGGTTGCGTATGTGCATTGATACTTATTTGATTTGCCTGAGTACCACTTGGCACAAACAGGGCTTTTTGCATGCCGGTCATTTCAGCAATCATGTCCTGTAACCGGTTGATGGTAGGATCCTCACCAAAAACATCATCGCCCACGCCGGCAGAAAGCATGAATTCACGCATCGCCACAGTTGGCACAGTTATCGTATCACTCCTTAAATCAATCATTTCGCGTCCAATATCTATAATACAAGGTGATTTATCATAACGCAGCGCAGTGCAGCAATAAAATCTCAACTTTAACCATGTCAACCTGGCCCGGAACGGGATCCTTTGGATAAGGATCTTTGTGCCCCGGGCAATAAGATTCCTACTGAATGACAACAAAGATTCGCTAATCGCCCCGGCGATCCGATGGAAATAATGATGTTTTTGGCTATAATAACATAATTGATGTTAATATATATCTTAAATAAAAGTGATTCAATGAATTTAATCAGGAATCTTATACAGAATTGCTATAATATTGCTTCCAAGACAATCAGAGGCTAAATTTGTTTTTAAATCATTTAACGAAAATTATTCATACCGCAGCCTTTTGCTGCAATCAAATTATTTAAATAGATTGCTTCGTCGTTCATTCTTCACTTCTCGCAATGACGCTTTTGGCTTGTCATTGCGAGCTTTAGCGAAGCAATCTTACATTGTAACTGAGTTAAAGACATAATCATAAAATCCGTGGAAATCCGTTTGATCCGTGTAATCAGTGTGCCATAAATAGCGTTGCATCTTTGCAAAATATATTCTCAGACAGTAAAAGTTTGGTAATCGCCCCGGCGATCCGTTGGAAATAACAAAGTTTTTGGCAACAATAGCATAAATAAATCATGATAAAAAAAATATTAATTGCCAATCGTGGTGAAATTGCGTTACGTATTGCACGCACCTGTCGTGAAATGGGTATAAAGACAGTGGCCGTATATTCCGACCTGGACCGCAAATCACCATTTGTGCATTATATGGATGAGGCATATGCCCTTGAGGGTCAAACATCACTGGATACCTATCTCAGGAAAGACAAAATAATTAACATCTGTCATAAATCCAAAGCAGATGCTATCCATCCGGGGTATGGCTTCTTAGCTGAGAACTCAGAATTTGCCCGGATTATTAACGATGAAGGACTCATTTTTATTGGCCCGCCTGCTGAGGCCATTGAATTAATGGGAAACAAAACTGCCGCCCGGCAAAGAATGTTAAAAGCCGGTGTACCGGTTGTTCCGGGTACCGATGAATCCATCGCCGATATTGACCAGGCGTTGGTTGTAGCGCAAAAAATTGGATTTCCCCTTCTGATCAAGGCATCGGCCGGTGGCGGCGGCAAAGGTATGCGCCGGGTAGATAAAAAACAGGATTTTAAATCCGCAGTCGAGAGTGCTCAGCGTGAAGCAGGATCAGCTTTTGGTGATTCGAGTGTATATATTGAAAAATATGTTGATCAACCAAGACATATAGAATTTCAGATTCTGGCAGATAATCATGGAAATGTTATCGACCTTGGTGAGCGTGAATGCTCAATTCAACGCAGGCATCAGAAGATAATCGAAGAAGCACCTTCTTCATTACTGACACATGAATTACGGGAAAAAATGGGCCAAACAGCAAGAGAGGCTGCCCGGGCCTGTAATTACAGAAATGCCGGTACCGTAGAATTTTTAGTTGACAAGGATCTTAATTACTATTTTCTTGAGATGAATACCCGGCTGCAGGTAGAGCATCCGGTAACTGAACTGGTCACGGGGCTCGATTTGGTTCAGGAACAGATCTTGATTGCATCAGGTCAACCCATGTCGGTAAAACAGAGTATCCATAATTTCAAAGGTCATGCGTTTGAATGCCGTATCTATGCCGAAGATCCCACTAATAAATTTGCACCTTCCCCGGGAACTATCAGACATATTTCACCACCAGGAGGACCGGGAATTCGTGAAGACAGTGGTGTTGTCACCGGAAATGAGATATCGCTGTTTTATGATCCCATGATATCAAAACTATGTTCCTGGGGAAAAGACCGCCAACAGGCAATTAACAGAATGCGCCGGGCACTTGGCGAATATGAGCTCCAGGGGATACACAGCACAATACCATTTCTGCAAAAAGTATTCAACCATCCCAGGTTCGTAGAAGGCAGGATTACCACCAATTTTATTGATGAGGAATCCGATCTTTTTAAGTCGCCGCCGGAAGTAATGAAAATTGCCGCTCTGGCTGCCGTCATTTTACAACAGGATGATAAAGGTAAAATGAAATATCAATCTAAAACAGCAAATACATCCTCACGTTGGAAAGAAAATCTGCGCAGAAGGAACATGGAATAAAATGAAAATATTCGCCGAATGTCAAGAAATCGTTTATGAATTTGAATATAATGATAACGGAAGCGATCCTGTTCTTAAAACAGATGGCGAAAACCAGGAATATTCATTTCTCCCCCTGGGTCAGAATCGTTATTCTCTCATTCATAATAATAAATCCCATTTACTCCAGATAATAAAAGAAAATGGTATCTATCATGTCCATCTGGACGGATATCATTTCCCATTTCTGGTTGAGGATGAGCGCATGCGTGCCCTCCGTGCGCTGGTGCAGCAATCTGTAGAATCAACCGGAGAACATGTAATAAAAGCACCCATTCCCGGGCTGATTACTCAGATAAAAGTGCAGGAAGGTGATGTCATTGCCGCCAATGACAGTCTGCTCATTCTGGAAGCCATGAAGATGGAAAATGAAATAAAAACCAATTATAGCGGTAAAATATCAAAAATATATGTCTCGCAAAATTCCCCGGTTGAGAAAGACCAGGATCTGCTTATCATCACATCAGATTAAATAATCCGGATATTTTTATGCCCAACATAAAAAAAGAATTGGAAAAATGGAAAAATGATAGTTATGATCCAGCCATAGCCAGGAAACCATCACGGCAGAAAAATTTCACAACCGGTTCAGGATCCGAAATTTCTGCATTATATATTCCTGATGAAGATTTTGACTATCATAAAAAACTCGGCTTCCCCGGTAATTTTCCTTTTACCCGTGGTGTGCAGCCGTCAATGTACAGAAGCAAATACTGGACTATGCGCCAGTATGCCGGATTCGGATCTGCAGAAGACACCAATCAGAGATTTAAATATCTGCTGGCAAGCGGAACGACAGGACTTTCAGTAGCTTTTGATCTGCCTACGCAAATTGGTTACGATTCCGATCACCTACTTGCTGAGGGTGAAATAGGAAAAGTTGGCGTACCTGTCTCATCACTCAAAGATATGGAAGTACTGCTTCAGGATATACCTCTTGATAAGGTAAGTACATCGATGACTATAAATTCAACGGCGGCCATATTGCTGGCCTTTTATATCGCTGTGGCAAAAAAAGCGGATATTTCATTGTCTTCCCTGATTGGTACGATTCAAAATGATTTACTCAAAGAATACATTGCCCGCGGAACATATATATATCCGCCCGAATCATCACTTCGTATTATCACCGATATCTTTAAATATTGTAATGAGAATCTGCCACGATGGAACACCATCAGTATATCGGGTTATCATATCAGGGAAGCTGGATCCAGCGCTGTTCAGGAAATCGCGTTTACTATTTCAAATGCCATAGAGTATACCAAAGCGGCGATTTCAAGCGGCCTGGACATTAACAAATTTGCTTCGCGAGTTTCTTTCTTTTTTAATGCACATAATAATTTTTTTGAAGAAGTGGCCAAATTCAGAGCAGCCAGAAGAATTTGGGCGACCATTTTGAAGACAAGATTTGACGCGACAGACGAGAATGCCATGCGCATGCGCTTTCATGCCCAAACAGCAGGCAGCACACTGACCGCCCAACAACCTGAAAACAATCTGATCCGGGTCACCCTCCAGGCACTGGCTGCTGTTCTTGGCGGCACACAATCTTTGCATACCAATTCGTATGATGAAGCCCTGGCTCTGCCCACTGAAGAATCTGTGCTTCTTGCTTTGAGGACCCAGCAAATCATCGCTCACGAAACGGGTGTTGCCGATACGAGCGACCCACTTGGCGGATCTTATTTTCTTGAGAAACTGACCGATGAAATTGAAGAAAAAGCGTATGAATATATT
>CAYULK010000066.1:0-11914 GCA_964445625.1 uncultured Calditrichota bacterium | reverse complement strand
CCCCTCCTTGTGACCGCTGTTTTGCGGTCAGAGGGAGGGGATTTAGGGGTGGGTCGTTAGCGGACTAGTACCATCCGCCTGCTCATCTGAAAAACCGGTGTAACCAACCGATAAATATATACTCCCGAAGCCACATTTTTATTTTGGGTATTCTTACCGTCCCATGATACGCGGTATTCACCGGTGGTTAAACTTTTGTCAACTAGTATCCGTACCAGACTGCCGTTTAAAGCAAATATTTCCAGACGTGTATCTGTTTTGTGTGGAATATTAAATTTTATACTCGTGACAGGATTGAATGGATTGGGATAATTCTGATCCAAATTAAATCCATCAGGCAGCTGAGAAATATTATTTGAAATATTACTTGGTTGACCGTTCTGACTATTTATCGCCACGACGGCATCCAGATCAAAGTCACCGTTAAAAGGTCCTTCCTTTTTGATTGAGCCGAGGTCGGTTAGTTTTACATATTTGGCATATTTGAGCCCTACATCTGAAAGATCGAACTGATCACCTCCGCTGACCTCCGGATTTTGTGGTTCCCGGCTGTTGAAGGTTGGCATAACGCCGGCGAAGCCCTCATATGTGGCGGTATCCCAGGGAAATTCATACCACTCCCCGCCATCCTGACTGACCGCGACAAATGCCGCTTCTATAAAAGGATCGGTTGTACCGAAAAAATAAAATACATTTTCGAATACAGTAAAATCCGGCCCATCTCCGTCGAAAATATAATTATCAGTAAACTCAAGTATTATTTCGCCATCTTCACCCAGAGATAGTATCTCCTGGGATTTGGAAGAGGGATTATATTCATTAACCAGTGGATCGGGATCGGGGGGACCAAGTACGTTCTGAGGATAATAATTCTGTCCAAAACCGGCGCCAATGCCTTCCTTAAATAATATCACGGTATCGGCCCAGGGGTCTGATTCGCTGATTGCTTCAAGAATGGTCATATGCTGTGCGCCATCGCCAAAATTATATGTCTCTTTAACCGCACCGGTTGCCGCATCAAGCAACTGGACATTGTCATCCGAGAAATTGTTTACATAAAGATCATCAGTCCGTTTATCATAAAATAATTGCATGGCGCCATTTCCTACCCTAATGGGATCAGAACTATCATTTAAAACTTCTCCGGTGTAAATATTATAGGCATATAGAAATCCGTTTTCGCCATCGCCAAATTCAGCCAGATATGCAATGCCGGCATTTGTCACGACGATATCGCCCGGAAATCCGCCGATGTTTATTGTGTCTACCACCGATGGCGTATAATCATCAGCACCAAATGGATTTATTTTAATAATGCTTCCGTATTCATTAGTGTAATTACCCGTACACACCACATATATATTGCCATCCGGGCCAAAAGCCAGTTCCTGTGGATTCGCAGGCAGTTCAAGCGTTTTAGTAACCGAGTCAGATTCAATATCAATCACAGATACAGATGATCCCGTGTAGGTTGGATAACCGCCACTGTTTGCTACGTATGCCGTATTATTAACTACAATGATACCTTCCGGGGCAGCACCTGCTGTAATCGGATCAGAAAATTCGCCGGTTTCAATATTCAGAACCGCTACTGAGTTTGCCAAAAGATTCGTAATATAGGCCTTGCTCGATCCTGAAAATGCCATATCCCAGGGATTGCTGCCGTCCGGCAGCGAGATGTTCTTTTGAATCTGATCATCCACCGGATCGATAATGCTGATTCCGGCCGGTGCTGAGTTGACTACATAAATGAGGTTATCGTAATTATACAAACGACTTGGAATATCGCCGACGACGGTGGTGTTATTGGTAATTATTTTAGTTTCCAGATCCATTTTTGATACCGTCCTGCCGAGTCCGTTGAGTACGTATAGTGTACGCGGCACCTCTTGGGAAAATAAAATCGATGTAAAAACAAGAGTAAATGTTATCACTTTCCAATATTGGCACTTCTTCAAATTTACCTCCTTATTAATTCAATTTCCTGGTCACTTTGTCACTCTGTTACTTTGTATCTTTTTTTTGTACCCAGGGACTCAGGCGCTAAGGGACTTTTAATATTTAATCTCAATTCCTGCGCGCCAGTGTCTGCCCGGTAAAGGTGCATGTTCAATAATCTCGTAACGTGCATCAAACATATTCAGTATCATAAACTTGAGTACAAAATCCAGATTTCCCGCAGCAAAACCCGCCAGTAATGATACATCATCGACGGTGTATCCGGGAAGCGATACCGTATTGGCCGGCGTAACATATCTCTCACCCACAATACGTTTAAAATATTGAAGGGTAAAAGGCTGATATCTGAATTCAATCTCCATTTTTGTTATATGCCGGGGACGATAGGTCAGGAATTTATCATTTGTGGTATGCCTGCCACTACGATCTCTGGCATTCAGTAAACTGTAATCTATATACATCGACAGATATTGCGGCCAGATATCCCATTGCAGGGTGTACTCCCAACCGTCAATAAAAGCATTCAAATTGACCGGTTGCCACGTGGCAAAGGAACCGAGTTCCCAGATTATCAGATTCTCGAGGTTCTGGCGAAAATAGGTAATACCAAATTCCGGTTGCTGCAACCAGGGCAATCCAATATTCAGACTGATGTCTAAATCGATACTTTTTTCCGGTAAAAGATCGGCATTCCCGCGAACCCGGAAGTCCTGGTAGAATAAATCACCAAAGGTTGGCGATCGGAATGATCTTCCGAAATTGGCACTGAAATTTAGTATCCAGTCATCATGATGCCCGATAAGAATTCCAATCCTGGGGCTGAAATATTCGTCGGTTCTGTCCCCGGATGTATTCAGAAACCTGATGTGATCATATCGTCCGGCAATTAAAAGCCTCGATCGGTGGATCCATTCCGGCGAGGGAAAATCCCAGTTGTTTTCCAGCGCAATACCAAACTGACGATTATCAGTCTCAGAAACGGGGTCAAGACCGGGGATCATAAGATTTTCATCGCTAAAAATATCGCGCCGGTAGGATAGCCGGATTGTAGCTTGATTTTGTGCCAGCAATTTATAACTTCCATTGAGCCGGCCCTGGTAGGATGTCACTTCATATCGTGTATGATATGGAGGAACGGTCCTGTATTTTAACGGAGGATCCGGCGGCCATAAATTTTTATATTCCGAGAGATTATTATGAACAGATAATTGCAAAGCAAGCAGCGCCTGTTCGGTTTTATAAGTATAATTACCTGCAAATATTTTTCTGGTGACATCAGCCGAAGCATAAGGTGTTAAAAAATAGACAGTTCCCGGCAACCCACGCTGAGAATCAAATATATTCAGTTGGATTGCCGCTTTATGTACACCGTTGTTAAAGCCCAGTTTTACAAAATATTGCCCGGATTTAAATCCGGCATTCAGTCGTTTATCCGCTACAATTTTGCCATCCGGTTTTTGATAGCTATATGGATAGTCACCTTTCTCAGTACGAATTTCATAACCCGCATAATAATTAACACCGTGTAACTTTCCGGAAAGGGACGGTTGTAATCCCCAGGCACCAAAACTTCCGGCGTTTGCTACGATCGTAATTTCATCCAGGAATTCCTGTCTGGATGTTATTTCTACGCTGCCACCAATGCTGCCGCTGCCGGATTCAGCACTATTGCCGCCTTTTTTTATTGAGACAGACTCTATTATAGAAACCGGAATCAGATTCAGATCCATTTCACCTGTCAATGGGTCGTTCAGAGGAATCCCATCCAGCAGAACCAGTACCTGGTTAGGATTGCTGCCCCTGATTGATATCCGTTTTCGTCCCGACCCGGCACCTTCGTCAATTATCGAGATTCCGGGAATCTGAACTAATAATTCACCTAAAGTACGGGCTGAACTTTTTTCAATATCATCTGCGGTGATACTAATGCTGATTTTAGTTGACTGATCTGTTTCCCGGTCTGCTTCAACAACAATTTCTGCGGCAGTAGCGATATGAGGCATTAGTTTAAAAAAAAGTGTCACCGGGACATCTTTGGCGACAATAATATTTGCTCTTGTTTCACTTTTGTATCCGGCATAGCTCACCTGAATCTGATATTCACCGGCAAATAAATTCTCAATGTTGAAATATCCATTGGCATCGGTTGCGGCGCCATATCCGGTGCGAACAACGACAACATCGGCGCCGGCCAGAGGCGTTCCGTTTTCATCATATATATATCCTTCAATTTTAGATAGTGATTGAGATCCGGCGACAATAAATGTCAGGGATATACATACTAATATTTTAACAACGAGCGCAGAGTTCATAGTTTTTCAGGCTTTTGATTGAAAAATAATACCGGATTTAAATAAATGTTCGCAGGTTTAGCGGCAGGATTGTGACAAAAAAATACCCGATCTTTTACAGTCTGTATAAAATCGGGTTTCTATGTTCGGATATTTCGGCATAAACCAACCTTCCCGCGAAGGTGTAACGGGTTATGAATTTCAGCCGGTCTCCTGACTCAAGCGTCGCTCTACTAACCAGGCCTTCCCATCCCTGAATATTGGAAAAGTGGCCTTACCAGGTTTTCGTCTGCTATTACAGTTGCGGGGCAGTGGCGGATTCTCACCGCGCTTCCCGTACACTGAAATTCGTTAATGTGTCATTCTGAACTTGTTTCAGAATCTTGTAATTAAATTACAACTCTTGCCGGAATATGGCAATAAATTCTTTTTATGCATTAAATGAATTGTCTGCGCCGGGTACACTTTGAATATATTTGGGTTTTAATGGAATTGGTTCAAATTATTTATGCCGGCGTATAATAAAATTGTCGACAGATTTCGTTTCAATTTCTGTATCACTTGTACCGCAATCTACAGGTGATGTTTGGACCGGGACCAACATAATAAATACCTGACTGGTTACAAGAGGCGTAAAAAACGCGAACGTATAAGCGCACAATTGCATTAAGATCATCACGGCAGTATATTATTAACGCTTTAATTAATGTACACTGTTTTACCTGTAATACGTTTTTGATTATAGGACTTTTTTGCAGAAGTCTTATTTTGTTTGAAATCGCGATGAAATGGTAAACAAACCGGTCAGAGCGATTTTTTTGCCTGGAAGCAAGGGTAAAATTTTAGTTGTACGCAGTATTTAATATTTAGTAAGGAATAGTTCAATGGAAACAGGAACCGTAAAGTGGTTTAACGGCTCAAAGGGATATGGATTTATCACCAGGGAAAATGGTGAGGATGCTTTTGTTCACTACCGTTCAATCGAAGGTGAAGGCGATGAATACAAAACGCTGAAAGAAGGTGATCGTGTTCAATTTGAAATTACAGAAGGTCCTAAAGGATTGCAGGCAACCAGCGTAACAAAAATATAAGCGCTTGTTTTTTTAACAAAACCCCGGTAAATATTACCGGGGTTTTTTTTTGCTGTGAGGTGTCAGGATATGAAAAATATCATCTTAGTCTTTTTATTTATTAATTTTGCCGGTGTGAAGGCGGATGAACCTACCTTTAGTATGGAAGAACGTGAGCGTGTTATTACAAAAATCGGAAATTTATTGGCAGATAATTATGTCGATGCTGAAATTGGAGAAACATGCCGGACTTATCTTGATGAGGAACCGGTCAGGACCAAATTGATAGAAAACTCCCATCCACGATCTTTTACACGGGCTTTGAATGCTGAGATATTAAAGGTTCATAATGATCAGCATATCCGGGTTAGTTTTATCTCACCGGGGGAACAAAGACTGGATGAGACGCAACCGGCGGTTTCACTGCTCCTGCGGACACCGGAAAAGCAGAGCAGAAATTTTGGCTTTGAACGGCTTGAGATTCTGACTGATAACGTCGGTTATCTTAATTTGACTTCTTTTGCCCCGGCAGATCTTGCCGGGGAAGTGGTAAAAAACACCTTTGATTTTATCCGGTATTGTGATGCTCTGATTATCGATTTGCGCCAGAATCGAGGCGGGAGTCTGGATATGGTCAAACAACTGGCCGGATATTTCTTTGCAGATTCCACATATTTTTCCGCGTACTATTGGCGCAGGGGAGACTATATTGAAAAATACCGGACGGCTCCCGACAGCACAAGAAAAAGCTTCCGGGATATTCCATTGTTTATTCTGACCAGTAAAAAAACATTTTCCGCGGCAGAAGATTTTGCCGGCGGTATGCAGAGCAGAAAGCGGGCTGTTCTGATCGGAGAACAAACCGGAGGTGGGGCAAACCCCGGATTTACGTTTTCTGTGAACCGGCGGTTCAGCATCTTTATACCAACCGGACGGGCAATTAATCCAATTACGGGAGGTAACTGGGAACAGGCGGGCCTGACGCCGGACATTAAAACCAATGCCAGTCATGCGATTGATATTGCACTGGATCAGGCGGGCTTTGCCGCCCGATCCCGCAGAAAAATGCTAAATGAAAAATATGTCGATATGTACCGGAAACTGGTTGCAAGTCTTGAAGAGGAAAAGACACATCTGATGAATAGCTGTAAAAATGTGGATTCACTCTTAAATTTATTACTCAGGGATAAAATACTGGATGAATGGACCATTAATCGTCTGGGGTATCATTATCTATCCGCGAAGGAATATACCAATGCTGAAATATTATTCCGGTTCAATGTTGCTAAATATTCTTATTCGGCCAATGCCAATGACAGTATGGCTGAATATTATTATAGAACTGATCAGCATAAAAAAGCTACTGAATACTATGAAAAAGTTCTTCTGATTGATTCAAAGCAGCAAAATGCCCGTTTTATGCTGGATAAGATATCTGATGCAGGAAGATGATAATTGATCTTTGTTTTGGATTCTGGATACTGGATGCTGGTCGGAGCGTAGCGAAGATCCCGATTTGTCGGGAATGCTGGTTCCTGGATTGTCGTTCTTTCCCGAAACGAAATCTCTTTGGCAATAAGATCCTCCCGGGATGATCCCGCTGTGACTAAAATAACAAAGTTGTTAACGGTAATAGTATGGATCAATATGCGGACTGAATTAGAGTTTGTTACTATTTAAATATTATAATCCTTTTATAAATTCAAATAGTTCCCAAGTTGTAATAGGGAATGTGCCATTCAAATTTAATACTTAACATTGCATGGATAATTATAAATTTGACTTTTAAAATATCCATGTTATATTTAAACTATGTTTAACAGATGGATAAAAATAGACGCTATAAAAAGTGGACTTATTATTGGGCCGCGTAGAAGCGGAAAAACGACGTTATTGCGGATGCAATTTCCAGATTATCAATATATTACTCTTGATAATCTCGATTATTTGAGTTGGGCGGACAGAGATGCAAAGGGGTTACTGGATCATCTTGGTCCAAGAGCAATCATTGATGAAATTCAACGCAAGCCTGCACTAACTATAGCAGTGAAATATGCCATTGATAATCAGAATGCTCATATACTTATGACAGGTTCAAGTTCCGTTGGACTGCTTGGTGCAATGGCTGACACTTTGGCCGGCAGAATACAAATTTACTCATTACCGACAGCTTGCTGGGGAGAAAACTTTGGCCCCCCCACAAATAAAATACTGTCGGTTAATAATGACCAAATTCTCCTGAAACAAGGACAGAGGTCACTATTAGACGCACTTAAAAATGGATTGTTTCCTGAAATTCTGATGAAAAAGAGTGATTCTGATAAACAGGAATTGTTATTGAATTATCGGGATACCTATTTTACCAGAGATTTGATGCAATTGTCAAACATGGAAAATATAGAAGGACTACTGGCAATTTTTCACCACCTGGCAAGAAGTATAGGATCTCACCTGGAGGTGTCTAATTTCGCAAGGGAGTCTGGATTAAGCCATCCGACAACTAAAAAATATTTGAATAATATGCATTTTTCACAACTCACGTTTCGTTTATATGGATATCAATATGGACCGGCAAAAAGGTTTATTAAAGCGTCAAAAACCTATTTTTCGGACAATGGTATTCTTACCAGCCTGAATATTCCCTTAAACGAAGGTCAGCTATTAGAAAATTTTGTGATTTCTGAGTTCGAAAAGAGAAGAAAACTAAGATTAATTAAGTGTGATCGTTTATACTATTATAAGAGTGCAGCAGGTAGGGAAATTGATCTGATATTTGAAAGCTCAGATAATATTTATGCAATTGAAATTAAAAATACGCGCCGGCCATCTAACAGAGATGTCAGAAACTTGAAAGAGTTTTCAAAGGGGGTGAAAAGGAAGGTGAAAATGTATCTTTTTTATCCAGGCGATGAGTACTTTTCGCTCGATAATGTGAAAATAATTCCGGTTGCAGGCTTGTTTAGAGGGATATAATTATACAATTTATTGATCATGAAAATGATATAGCACCAACTGTTTATAAAATCTTAAATATCACTTATTTGATGATGATTTCTTTCTATTATTCCGTTTTTATGGGGAGGGCATAGAATGCCACATTTTATTACTAAAACTGCATCAAAGATTATCTTATTAATAATATTGGTTGGATATAACAACACCTTTGCCTGGATCTATCCTGAACACCGTGATATAACTCTGCTTGCCGTTCAAAACCTCAGTCAGCAAAATCGCTCAACATTGGATAATCTCTGGGATGAAGCGAGAACAGGCTTTGAAAACAGACTTACTGAAACAATAATAGATTCGCTGCAAACTATCAATCCGGAGCAACTTGATTTTGCTTCCTGGCCGGCAATTTCCGGAGATCATTCATGCTCAGCGGATAATTTGCTCTCGAACGTTCTCCATACCGAATGGATACTAAAAGTTGCTAATGTAGCAGCACGACTAAAGATTGATCTCGCAAATTCAAAAAACAGGCACGAGCATGTTAACGCATTACGTGATTCAGATATTAAAATGCAAAGAGTTGATCCACAGTATGCTACCAGAGCAGGCTCCAACAATGCTCACTTTTTACTTGCCATGCCCAATGCTGATACAGAGGTGCGGGAATATTTAATTGCCTGTCTTATAGAAGGAACCGAACTAAATGCACTTGGTGTCTATACCTGGTTTCACATTAGTGCATTACAAAAAGCTGTAAAATTTTTTAACGAATCCCTTTCCGGGGAGGAACGTTCGGCTTTAATTCGTGCCGCACTTGCCGATGAAGCATTCGCCCTGCATTTTCTTGAGGATTCTTTTGCTGCGGGACATACAGCCGGAACATGGGGCAATGCAGCTCAAAGAAAAGGAACCCATGATTACTATAATGAGAAAGGTCTGGCAGTCACAACCTGGGATGGACGTCGAATGATATTAACGGGTGATGCCTTTATGCGCGAGCAGGATGCTGAGATCGCGGCAATATCGGTGCAGCACAGTTTGGAACAATTGATTGCTGCTGCAACCGGAAATATAAAATTCGATTATCATTATAGTAATGAAATCGTTGAAGTCGCGCCCGATGCCTTTAATGCGTGTCAGAATAACTATATGGTTAAACGTAAAGTTGATCAGGCAATTATTGCCTCTTGTGCGAAGATATTGGTCACAACTCCTGTTCCCGGTCTTGGAACAGGCCTGGGGGAATTACCGCGTTTCAGATCAGAATTCGGAACATTTATTGGAGTTGTCTCTGCGGTGCGTGGCAATGCGGTTAGCGGGGGGTTTGGTACAAATCAAAACAATCCGGGAGTTACAGGTGGCATAGATGCCGGGGTAAGGATAGGTTTAGGTCTTGAAGGTGTAATGCATGGCGGAGGCGACGGGCTTGTCTTCTTCGAATTTGGCTGGAGACAGGATGCTTCCTCATCGATGAAATTTGGCGATTCACCATTTCTGGAACAAGGGGGTCAAATCGCTGCCGCTATACCCGGACGTGAAGCTTATAATATGCGTTTCCGAATGCCTTTTTGGCTGGTTCCACTGGATCTCTTAATTACAGCTCCCATATTGCTAATTACCTCGCCAGATACCTATGCGAGTATGGCGGTTTCAGCCGGGCTTGGCGGTCTGATTCCATGGCAGGCGGGTATAGAAACCTCTATCGGCCGTTTCCAATTTATCTTAGGACGGGAATTTGGTGTAGCTTTATATGGCAGGGGAACAAGTGTAGACGCAATTTTAGTTCCTGTGGAGGATGATCAAACAATTCTTATTAATTATAAATCAACACAACTCGATTTTCCTATAGTTGAGTATCGGCCTTTTCGCACGTTTTCACTGGATCAGAGTTCAAGCCTGGTTCTTCAGCTCAACTTTGGAATCGATATTCCCCATAGTGCGACCACTGTTATCCCGGAAGGCAGCGAAACTCCTGAGTTGGGTCCGGTTTGGTATGTCGGTTTGCGAACCGCGTTTGATTGGCGGTATTATTGGTAAAAGATATCTGGTCGGGCATGACCCTTAAAAAGTACTATATAAACACGCTTGATATCATTGTAACGACTTTTAATGAATGGCTTGACGATAAAACATTCAGAATGGCAGCGGCGCTTTCATTTTATTCATTGATGTCTCTTGCCCCTTTTGTGTTGATAATTACGGCAGTAGCCGGATTTATTTTTGGCCCTGAAGCGGCTACCGGACAGTTAGTAACGGGTATTGGTGATTATGTTGGAGATCAAGCCGCAGAATTGATACAAACACTCATATTAAACGCTTATGTTCCCGAATCGGGAATTATTACCGCTGTGATTGGTCTTTTTATTTTTATTTGGGCAGCGCTTGCGGTTTTTGTTGAAATTAGAGATTCTCTAAATACTATATGGGGAATTGAAGTGAAACCCGGAAAAGGCTTATGGGGGTTTATTACCTCCAGACTATTTTCCTTGCTGATCTTACTGCTGATAGGGCTCCTCTTTATTCTATCATTGATTGCCGGCATATTACTAAATATGGCAGATGCTTTTTTTGCCGATCTTATTGGCGATATCATTCCGTTTTTTCAGTGGCTAGATTTTATTTTATCATTCACCATTGTTACACTTCTTTTTGCAATTTTGATTAAATATCTTCCAAGCGTTAAAATAGAATGGAGATATATTTTAACCGGGGCAATAATTATGTCCGTCCTGTTTAATTTAGGGAAGTTTGTCATCGGATATTATCTTAGTAAATCAAATCATTCATCTGTTTATGGTGCTGCCGGATCTTTGGTTGTTTTGCTTTTTTGGATTTATTATTCGAGTCTGATTTTCTTTTTCGGTGCTGAACTCACACAAGTTTACCGGAAAAAATTTGCTGACAAACCTTTAAATCTTGATAAAAACGTATTGAAGATTACGAAAGTTACCGAGCAGCTAAAAGGGTCTCCTTAACATTGTCGAGATACTTTTTTTCTTTTCCAAACTTGTTCAATAAATATCCAACCCATAATTGTTAAGCCTGCTCCAATAATTTTATTTATTGTCAGCGCACCTGAGTTTGTCAATAGAATAATTAATGTATTTCCAATTCTTATTAAGTCCTTCCAATGAATTTTGTAAATATCTTCTCCAGCCAAATTCTTCAAGAAATGCATAAATAAAAGCATAGAAATGAATATTTATTCCATTGGAATTTTTCAGGCCAAAAACAGGAAATGTAAAAACAGGCAGTAAGGCGATGAAAATATATTTCATTTTCTCATTACCCGGGATTGTTATTCGATTAGAAACATATTTATGCAAATGAAGAGTTAATAATCCAGCTATAAATGGTCCAAATCCCGCAATTAAATATACCCGGTCTTTGATAATCCAGTCATTGGAAAAAACATTGTAAGCCTTGTCAATATACCCTAAATGAATCGGTGCGGAAATTCCAATTGCAAGTATTAGAAATAGTCTTATATATTTCCACTTAATTTTTCTAATTTATTTCCAGGTGGAATTCTAAGATCAGCAATATTTTGGGCATTATTTAACATTCTAAGCTTCAGCTTTTGTTATGCACTGTATTCTTCTTTCATTTTCAACTGCAATTATTATATCATCCTCAATGTTT
>CAYULK010000065.1:0-12030 GCA_964445625.1 uncultured Calditrichota bacterium | reverse complement strand
TTGTGTATATACAGAAACCATTACTTTTGCTGAGTTAAAGCTATAATCAGTAAATCTATTCAAGTTCAAATGTATCTCCGTATTGTGGTATAACCACATTCCAGCCCAAATGGTTTTCTATATGCCGGGCAAGTGCTTTTGATGCTTCCGGTTCGCCGTGTACCAGGAATGTTTTTCTTGGCGGATGATTAAACCCCATCAGCCAGGCCAGAATTTCATTATAATCGGCATGGGCCGAGAAACCGGACATTTTCTCAATTTTTGCATTTACCGGTATCTGCCGGCCATGGATTTTCACCTCAGGTTTGCCATCCATGATTGCTCTTCCTCTGGTTCCGCTTGCCTGATATCCGATAAAAAGCACTGTGTTTTTTTTGTCAGGTAAACGATTGACCAGGTGGTGCAGTATCCTTCCCCCGGTAACCATGCCACTGGCAGATATGATGATCGCATTATTTTTTGTATCGTTTATCATCATAGATTCTTCCCGATGCCGGCATATTTTTAACCGTTTCGGATGAAGAATTTTCACACCATTGATTTCAAGGATTTTAGCCTGAAAATCATAGTCACCACGATGGCGCTCGAAAATCTTAGTCGCATTAATTGCCATTGGCGAATCTACAAAAACCGGGATCAATGGAATTCGTTTTTCCTGTTCCAGTTCACGTATGGTATAAAGAAGTGATTGTGTACGGCCAACGGCAAAGGAAGGAATAATTAATACACCGCCACGGTCAATGCTTGCGGTGATAATTTTGGCCAGCTCTTTTTTGACAGATTCCGGTTCATGCAATCTGTCACCGTATAGAGTGGTAATGCCGGAGAGTGTTTGGAAAAACCCTTTTTATTGGCCCAGTGCGCATCTTCTTCCTGGATATGACCGGTATCCGGAAGTAAAATGTGACACAAGTCTTTGGTGGCCGGTGTGCAATATACGTTTCCCCGAAAGCCTTAGCGATGTAAACGTGGCAGAAAACCGGAATGATCAATATGCGCGTGAGTTAGAAATATGGCATCCAATTCTTGAGGAGGAATGGCGAACTCATCCCAGTTTTTGAGCCGGTTTTCTTTGGGGCCCTGAAACAGACCGCAATCAACCAGAAATTTTTTACCCTTGCTTTGGACAAAAAAGCGTGAACCGGTAACCGTTCCGGTTGCTCCCAGAAATCTTATTTGAGTCATGCGGGCTCCGGAGACTTAAAACAGGACTTTATTGGCAGATTTTTATCAGAGAAATGACTCCATCGTGCTGTTTTCAAATAAACGCGAGATCTGTTTCTCGGCATCAACGATTTTTAATTTATGAAACAAACAGCCATTTTTTGAGCATCCTTCAACAATTCCGCCACGGGGAAGATGAAAAATAAACATTGGCGATGAACATGATGGGCATATTTCGTCTAGATCTCTTAAATCGACGCCACATTCAGGACAAAACATTTCAACCACATCACCCTTTTTCAGGATTATATTTTCCTCAATATTCTCATATCTGCCATAAACCGGGTCGATATAAAGCATCCCTTCTTTTCCCCCGGTTTTAATCCTGACTTTTAATGCCGCATCTCCGTGAATTTTTACTTTCTCATCTTGCAGCAAATGTCCATTGGAACAAGTAGCATGATGAACATGCAGACTTTTTAAAGGAACTTCGACCTCAATCTGGACTTTCTCTTTTGCAGCCATGGTAAAATTCTCCATTATTTCCTTGCAAATATAAGTATTTTATATTTGATTTGCCATTGTTGGTCAACATTTATGTCGACCTACAAAGTAAAAATGTTATTTTCATTTTACTTTAAGTTCCTTTAAATTTTACAGAAAAAGTCACAAAATTATTCCGGGACCATGTCGCTTATATTTCAAATTAAAGAAGCATATAAAAAATATACCAAACAGGCGGCGATAGGTATTATGCGTGTTATATGGGGCGGTCTTAAGCCGGATCCCAATGTACCGGCAATATTTAATTCTATTATTATACTTGCCCAGGAGAGATATGGTGATTTAATCGTGTTGACGCCGCTGCTTAAAAAACTACGACAATCTTTTCCCGATGCTGATATTACAGTACTGGGTGTTACCGACATCATTGATTTTCTGAAACCGGATAAGAACCTGAATTTTGTCTGCAATATAAAACGCGCAGATAACAAAACTAAGCAGAAAGTATTTTCCCATACTTATGATTTACTCTTCAATACCAAAGATCATCCTTCGTTCACTTTTATAAAATTATCAGGGAAAATTAAAGCACGATACAAAATCGGAATATTTCACGAACGTCACCAGGGATTTTTTAATCACATGTTTGAACTGGATGATGCCCTGCCGACAGTAGAAAAAAATACAGAATTGTTAAAGCATCTAGGAATTAATATAACCGCTGCTGATCTCCGTCCCTATTTACCAGAAGGCCCGGTTTCGCCGGAGATCCGGGAATTTATCCGGAAAATATCCGGCAGAGCCGTCACAGGCATCAATTTGAGTGCATCGAACAGATCAAAGGAGTGGGGTATCGAACGCTGGAAAGAATTTCTCCGTCATATTAAAGAAGACACAATTATATTATCTACCAAAGATCATTTAAAAAATAAACAATATCTGGAAAACGAATTTCCGAATGTAATTTTCTCTCCCCTGACGCAAACGATTTTTGATGTCGGATATATGGTTAAAAATATGCGTATTTTAGTTACACCGGATACATCGCCGGTACATATTGCGTCTTGTTATAATACACCCATTGTTGCGTTATATCGTTTGGAACGAGATTTAAAAAAATTTAAACCTCTCTCGCAAATAAATCGTGTTCATGTCACTCCAACGGGTGTCATCGATGATATCGCACCTGCTGATGTTCTTAAATCCTATTTTTCTGTAATTGAGACTCTGGATGCGTCAGACTTTGATTTCTAAAATTAATTTAAAAGGGGTAATTTGTTCTTGTAGATAAAAAGGTATAAGAAATGTTAAAACGACTAAGCGTAATACTGTTACTCTTTATAAGTGGCTGCTTTAATGATGAAGGTATGGGAAAATTGGAAAAGATAGCGACAGGATTAAATTTTGCCGAGGGACCGGCCTGGAGTTCCTCCGGGATTCTTTATGTATCCAATTGTTATGGAGGTTGGATTGCACAGATCAAGCAAAACAGGTTAGATACTTTTGTTGTCAGGCCGACACAACCGGATACTTTTAATAGTACCAATGGGCTTACAATGGCAAAAGACGGATATTTGTACGCCTGTGATTTTGGTGTTGGTGCTGTCTTACGTTTTAATATGCAGGGCGAATGTTTTATTTATGCCTCTGGTTACAAAGGTGAAAAATTTAACCGGCCAAATGATCTGGCCTTTGATCCTAATGGAAATCTATATTTTACTGATCCAAACATATATGATAAAGACCATAGAAGTGGAAGAGTTTTTCGTATTGATCGCGAGACAGCTGAGGTAGTACTTGTTGCAGAAAACCTCGCATTTCCCAATGGAATAGCTTTTTCTGCAGATGCAAAAAGTTTGTACATATGCGAATCTGCTATGAGCCGAATTTTGAAATATGATGTCAATGATGACGGCACTCTTGGGAACCGAACAGTATTTGTAAGTCTGCCCGATGGTGATCCGGACGGAATTGCGTTGGACCGGAATGAAAATTTATATGCCGCTCACTATGGTACCGGTACTGTATTTGTAATAGATCCGGCGGGAGAAATTATCTCCGAAATAAAAATACCGGATGGTAAAAAAACAACTAATGTAGAATTCGGAGGACCGGATATGCGCACTCTCTATATTACGAATGCAGAAAGTAACGCGGTTTATAAAATCCGTAATTCAGTCCCGGGTTTAAAATTATTTTATACAGATTAAACCGAGTCTATAACTATTTTTGATATAGAACCTTACCCCCAACAATAGTATAAACGACCTCTGTGTCGGGTATATTTTCTTCCGGAACTATCAGGATATTTTGAGACAGCACTACAATATCTGCCAGTTTCCCGACTTTCAATGTACCTTTTGTCTCTTCTTCAAACGCGGCATAAGCCGGATTTATAGTATAAGAACTCAGGGCTTCTTCACGACTCATAACCTGATCGGGATAAAATGATTCTCCATTTGACATTTTCCGCGTGACAGCTGAATAAAAATTTTCAAATGGATTGATACTTTCTACCGGGCTGTCTGTTCCATTGGGAATGATAGAACCTGAATCTATCAGGCTCCGCCAGACATACGCACCTTCGCGGCTGCGATTTTCACCAAGTTTTTTAATCACCCAGGGACCATCGGATGTGCAATGCACGGATTGCATCACCGGAATTACTCCGAGTTTGGCAAAACGACCAATATCATCCGGGTGCAGGTGCTGAGCATGTTCGATCCGCCAGCGTAAATCAGTGGCCTGCGGGTATTTCCTGAAGACTTTTTCATATATATCCAGTGTTTTGCGATTGCTGCGGTCACCAATGGCATGCGTACAAAGCTGAAATCCATTTTGGATGGCAATTTCAGCCGATTCTTCAAATACATCCAGAGAAATTGTATTCAATCCTATGCTTTCCGGCAGATCGTTATAGGGTTCAAGTAACCAGGCCCCATGAGCTCCGAGCGCACCGTCCATATAGCGCTTTATACCACCGACGGTTAGATGATCATCCCCATAATTTTTTAATTTATATAATGAGATGGATTTTTTTAGATTGTCATTTTCCTCGTCCAGCATAACCCAGAGCCTGATATTTAAATAGTTTGTGTCAATCATGGCTTTAAAAAAGTCAATTTCTTCAAATGATGATCCCGCATCGTGAAAACCGGTAATCCCATTTTTCAGACAGCCCTGATTTGCCAGCAATAGCGCTTTCAATTTTCGTAAATATTTTTGTTCTGCTGTCAATGATTCCAAATATTTTTTGTGATGGTTGGTAATCAAAGTATCGGCATTCTCAAGAAACACACCGGTTGGCTGTCCGCCGGGAGTATGAAGTATGGTGCCGCCAGGGGGATCTGGTGTTGCAGGCGAAATTCCGGCCAGTTGTATCGCATAGCCATTTGCAATTATAGCATGTCCACTGGCGTGAGTCAGAATGACCGGATTTTCAGATGCTGCTTTACTCAGCAGATCATGAACGGGATACCCGGAAACATTTGGCATGGGAATTTGATCCCATTTTTCCTGATGCCAACCCCGGCCAATAATCCATTCACCGGGTTCTGTTGCAGAAGCGGCTTTTGCAACCAATTCTATAATTTCCTGCCAGTTTTTTGCTTTGTTCAATCTGAGTTTCATCATCGAATATCCAAAACTCATAAAATGTGCATGACCCTCTATCAATCCGGGTATCGCGGTCTTGCCTTCAAGATCGATCATTTTTGTTTCAGTACCGGCCATTGATTTGATCTTATCATCTGTACCAACAGCAAGAATTTTTCCACCACCGGCGGCAAGTGCACGGACAACCGGTATGTGATCATCTACGGTAACAATATTTCCATTATAAAGTATCAGATCAACCGGATTATTTTCATAGTCACATGATAGAAATCCCAAAGCCAGACAGAAAAAAAAGCAGACTATTTGCCAAACACGTCTTTTCATATTATCACCACCATTCAATTATGCCGATCACTGAAGATATCCATTTAAACCCATATATTTGTGAAATCAACACCGCTAATAATTTGGCAAATTATTATTTTAAAGAAAAGTAAAAAATATTAGAGAAAGTTTTGTGAAAGTTTTATATACTAGCAAGTTGAAAAACTATATATTCCATCATACACATTAATCAGCGGGATAATTTTATGAAAACATTTTCTGAAATGTCAGAAAAGGATTACACCGATCTTGGTTTAAAGGTCGGTCTTGAAATACATCAGCAGGTATTGACACAGAAAAAGTTGTTTTGCCGGTGTCCTGCAAGACAATATAGTAAAGAGTTTGATGCAGAAATACTTCGTCATATGCGTCCCACCCTCTCAGAGCTGGGAGAATATGATGGAACAGCGTTAATGGAATATAAAACTAAAAAAGAAATCATTTATCAAATAAATCACAAGTCAGTTTGCACCTATGAAATGGATGATACACCACCCTTTGAGATCAATGATCAGGCTCTTGAAATAGCCCTTGAGATTGCCATGTTACTGAATTATAAGCTGGTAGATGAAATACATATTGCCCGGAAACAATATCTTGATGGCAGTATTCCAACCGGATTTCAGCGCACAACGATTGTTGGTATTGATGGCTGGATACCATACAATAATCGGAAAATTAACCTGATTCAGTTGGGTCTGGAGGAAGATGCCTGTCGGGAAGTGTCCGATGTTGGCCATCAGAGGGTTTTTGTCACGGATCGTCTGGGTATGCCGCTTATTGAAATGGTTACCGGTCCTGAAATGCATACACCCCAGCGGGCCGCCGATGTGGCAAATATTTTAAGATATCTGGTACGTACTACGGGTAAGGTCAGAACCGGCATTGGTGCGGCGCGCCAGGATGTCAATGTAAGCATTGCCGGAGGTACACGAGTTGAAATTAAAGGGGTACATCGCATCTCCCTGATTCCTTTATTAATTTATTATGAAGCAATGCGCCAACATGCTTTGTTAAAAATTCAACAGAAATTGAAAAAACGTGGAGTTACAAAAAAAACTTTTCAGGCCAATTCCCATGATGTCACGCAACTAGTGGCAAACAGCACATGGGATCCAATTCGTATGGCTTTAAAACGTGGAGACAAAGTACATGCGGTAAATCTCAAGAACTTTATGGGAATTTTGAGTTATCCAACCCAGACCGGTAAGGTGTTTTCGAAGGAAATCTCGGACCGGGTACGTGTCATTGCATGCCTCACTCGTCTTCCCAATATATTAACGTCGGAAAACACTGAGGAAACCATTGAAAGTTATATCTGGAATAAAATCAGAAAGACCCTGAAGACTGCCTCCCGTGATTCTGTTATACTTGTTTGGGGTTTGGAAGAAGATATCGCTACAGCTGTGAAGGAGATAATTCTTCGGGCGAAGGAGGCCATCACCGGAGTTCCTGGCGAAACACGACAGGCAATGGTTGATGGAACAAATGGATTTGAAAGAATCCTGCCCGGACCAGATAGAATGTATCCTGATACGGATTTACCTCCTCTGGAAATTTTACCTGAAAGGATTAAAAATATTAGCCGGTATGTACCGGAACAAATTTGGGAAAGAGAAAAAAAATATCGAAAATGGGGGATACCGGAACATCTATGGACCATTATTGCCATATCGCCCGGAGCAACTTTCTTTGAGGAGCTGGTATCTAAGTATTCTATACCACCCACAATGATTGCCGGGTTTCTGTTTGAAATCTCAAAATACTGGAAGCGAAATGGATTTAAATTTGAGTATTTAAGGGATACTGATTGGCATATATTTTTTAGTAAAGTAGAAAAAAATCCGGTTTTACTGGAAAAGGGAAAGAATTTGCTGGAGGAATATATGCAAGAGGAAAACAAACTAGAAATTATTTTAGAATCTTTTCTGAATGATGGTAAATCTAAGGATGATCTTGAAAGTATAATTACGGAAATAATTGATCAATATAGAGGTAAGGTAAAAGTTGAAAATGAACATAAGTATTTTATGGGCTTGACCATGTCAACTCTCCGGGGTTATATCCGGGGCGATGAAGTCAGTAGAAAACTATCCGAATTCATAGGAAAGAAGTAGTGTCAATGAATCCAGGGAGAAATTAATGAGCGCTGAATATAAAGGATATCGTAATCCGGCATTGAAGATTCTGAAACAGCACAATGTAAAGGTGTGGAGCGATGTTGAGATGGAGACGGAACGTGGTTTATTCAAAGGCATTATTCTGCCCCGCTCAGAAACATCGGACACAAAACATCTTGTATTAAAACTGGCTAACGGATACAATATCGGGATCAATGTGTGCCGGATACAAAAAATCAAAGAGCTAAGTCGTAAAGAAGCTCACTATAAAATTCCCGAGAAGGAATTTCCTCATGATCCGGGAAAACCCAGGGTTAAATTACTGGGCACCGGAGGAACAATTGCCAGCAGACTGGATTATCGGACCGGTGCTGTTATACCGGCGTTTTCTCCCGGTGAGCTATATGGGTCTGTTCCCGAACTGGCGGATATCTGTAATCTGGAGACGGAAAAATTATTTGCCGTGTTTAGTGAGAATATGGGACCCGAGCAATGGAAAAAAACAGCTGAAGCCATTGGAGATGAAATCACAAAAGGAGTTGACGGTATTGTCATTGGCCATGGCACAGATGTAATGCACCACACCTCCGCGATTCTGTCATTTATGGTCCAGGATTCGCCGGTTCCCATCGTCATGGTTGGCTCCCAGCGCTCATCTGACCGCCCATCCTCAGATGCGGCACTCAATTTAATTCATGCAGTGAAGGCAGCTTCGGAAAGTGATATTGCCGAGGTAATTGTCAGCATGTTTGGACCCACTTCTGATCAGTATGGCCTGTTACACCGCGGAACCCGGGTACGCAAAATGCACTCCAGTTACAGATCGACATTTCGTACGATTGGTGATATTCCTATAGCGGTCATAGACCGCGAAAAAATAACACTACTCAGAACAGATTATAAAAAGAGAAGGTCGGATAAACACGTAAATATCAATACGGCTTTTGAAGAGAAAGTATCCATCGTCTATTATTATCCCAATATGAAACCGGATATTATTGATTCACTGGTTGAAAAGGGATATCGGGGCATTATAATTGCCGGTACGGGATTGGGTCATGTAAACAAACCCGTTTATCCGGCTTTAAAAAAAGCCCGGGAGGCCGGTGTTGCCATATATATGACCGTACAAACTATCTGGGGATATGTTCAGATGTATGTCTATGAAACCGGCCGCGAAATGATGGGACTGGGTGTCATCCCTGCGGCCAATATGCTTCCGGAAGTGGCCTATGTCAAACTGTGTTGGGCGTTGGGACAAACGGATGATCTGAAAAAAGTAAAAGAAATAATGCTGACACCAATTGCCGGGGAAATAACAGAAAGAGAGCCCTATAACGGGTATCTGATTTACCAGGGAGGCATCCCCGAAGTAGAGGAGTTTTTAAGAACCATCAAACGCTAGCAATTATATAATCAAAAGAATGTTGTTGATTCAGTAGAGAATTATTATTGAAAATATTAATCCAGGCGATTTTGACGGCTCCATTGAAAAGCGGTGATGCCATGATCCGTACTCAACCATAAATATTGCATTTCAGGGTCGATATGGTATACATTTTCACTAATCAGGCCATCTTTTCTGGTAAATAATCGCCAATATTCTCTTTTGCGATCATACTTAAGCAAACCACGATCTGTGGCAAACCAGACAAAATCTCCTGTTGCAGCTATATCACGGTACCGGGCATTTAATTCAAGCTCAGAAAAACTGGTCCAGGTATCGGAACCTCTATCCCAGTAGGAAATTCCATTACTACTCGCAAACCAGATTTCTTCTCCAATAATCTCAACAGCACGTAAATTATAATCGATAACGTTTGCTTGTGAACTATGAAATTGTATTTTATTTTTTTCCGGATCGATACTATACAAACCATACCGGGTTGCGGCCCAAATTATGTTGTTTTCAACTGCAAGCTGGTATATGGCAACATTGTCCAGCGTGGTCTCACGCAGCTCATATACTTTCATCGAATTGATGTCAATCCAGTTAAATCCATATTCAGTTGCTACATAAATAACGGAATCATTGGTAATGACATCATATACATTGTCGCCTTCTAAACCCTGCATTGCCGATATTGTCCGCCACCGGTTGCGTTTATTATCGTAAATAGCCACACCCAGTATAGTTGCAAAAGCTGTATAGCGTTGATTTCCGGAAATGGCGTGAACGTCATCACGATGTAAATTGGATATCAGGGGTGCTTCAAAATAGGTCCATTCATCTCTTTCACGATCCCAGCGGGTTATACCCCCAACCTGAAAAGATGTACTCATTCCACCAATCCAGACATACTCACCATCGATATATATATCCCGGGGAGATATATTAGGCAGTGAGAATAATTTACTTTCCATACGAAAGGTATACAGGTCAGCAACCATGGGTCCGATGCCATCGGTCCCAATCCATACCCGTTGCCATGAATCTGTTATCCGGTCGGTAAAATGAAATTGCCGGTTATGCTGGTCATAGATAATATCCGGCGGCTGAAACATTAATGGAAATTGAGTGAAAAAATCCGGCAATAAACTGTTTGGTGGACGAAAATAAATAGGAAAACGGTATTTATCATTGCCTGCCGGATCATAAGAATCGTCGGTGTTTTGACGATTGTTGCGCGGCATCCGGTCAATAACAGCCGGTTGCCAGAAATTGTCCGCCGGCTTGTATACATCTATCCCCTTTGGTGTAAGGGCATAGACAAAATTATCATCAGGATTATAAACTATTCGCTTTATTTTATTACTTCGTAGTCCATTACTTGTAGTATGAGGGAAGTACCATTCATTTGCATATTTATCATAACGCAAAATACCGCCGCTAAGTGTTCCAAAATATATGAAATCCAGACCGATATCAATTGAGGTAATATGCAAAGCCGGGGCGTAGGATATCCAGTCATCGATTCGATAATGAGTAAACCGGTCAACATCGAGGCGGTGCACTACCTGAGCATGAAGCGGAATAATTAATATTGATAATATAGTCAGCGAAAAATAAAAACGCTTATGCATAGTAATCCTTAATACTGCTGATAACATATTTTTTCTGGGCCATGGTCAGTTCGGGATAAATCGGTATTGCGATTGTACTTTTTGTTGCCTGCTCAGAAATCGGGAAATCACCAGCGTGATGGCCAAGATAGGTGAAACATTCCTGGTTGTGTAAAGCTACCGGATAATATATTTCGCAGCCGACATTTTTTGATTTTAAGTACCGGATAAGCTCATCGCGGTCAGGAACACTTAATATGAACTGATTGAAAATATGACGGTAACCGGCCCGTGTTTTTTGGGTCTGTACTTTGGCTGATAAATCTTTTTCATTAATAAGCGATATATAATCCTGCGCATTTTTCTGACGACCCGCGGTCCACTTGTCAAGATGTTTGAGTTTAACTGAAATAACTGCCGCCTGTAATGCGTCAATTCGAAAGTTTCCTCCCACCATTTTGTGATAATACTTAGGATGGGAACCATGAGCACGCAACTGCATCAGCTTTTCTGCCAGCTGATCATCATTGGTTACGACCATACCGGCATCGCCAAAACAACCAAGATTCTTACTTGGGAAAAAAGAGAAACAGCCAATATCTCCCATAGAGCCCGCACGTTGGCCACTTTTGTATTCAGAACCAATGGCCTGAGCAGCGTCCTCGATAACATAAAGATTGTGTTTCCGGGCAGTTTGTATTATTGGATCCATATCCGCCATTTGTCCATAAAGATGTACCGGGATAATGGCTTTTGTCTTATCTGTGATCACCGATTCGATTTTTGCAGGATCAATATTATAGGTATCTTCTTCAATATCCACAAACACAGGTTTTGCTCCGAGTCGAGCGATCACACCGGCGGTTGCAAAAAATGAATATGGTGTGGTAATTATCTCATCACCCGGTTTTATATCAATTGCCATAAGAGCAATTAATAACGCATCAGTACCGGAAGATACACCGATGCCATGTTTTGTTTTTGAGTATTGTGCAACTTCTTTTTCCAGTTCTGCTACTTTTGGACCAAGAATGAAATACTGTGATTCTACTACTTCTTTGATAACCGGCTCGATCTCAGAACGGATAGTATTGTACTGTGCTTTCAGGTCGAGCAAAGGAACTCCTGAAATCTCAGAATCTCCGGATTTTTCTTCAATTTTTTTTTCATTAATCATAATATACTTCCTGTTGCATGCCGCACATTTGGTTTCAGTCAGATTATTAAAATGCAGCCGGTTTCCGCAATTGCACATCCAGCCGGTGATTCTGCCCGGGGTTCCGACAACAAGTGCATAGTC
>CAYULK010000064.1:0-12330 GCA_964445625.1 uncultured Calditrichota bacterium | reverse complement strand
TATACTTGACTATTTCCTGGGACCGGTAAAAAAAGTTCAGGGAATCGCTGCAAATCAGGCAGATTTATACATGGCCGAAGATATTGTTACCGCAAATTTTCAATTCGAGAGCGGGGTTATGGGCACAGGATTGTGGTGTTTCAGCGCATCCCATAATGAAGATGTTGTTGAGATTGTCGGGAGCAAAGGCAGAATCACATTTTCAATGTTTTCCGACAATCCTGTAATGTTCTATACCGGAAAAAAGGAAAAAACATTCAAGATAAAACATCCCGCGCATATTCAGCAGCCGCATATCCAATCCATTGTGAATGAGTTAAATAATACCGGGATTTGTCCGAGCAATGGCCGAACCGCTTCCCGGACAAACTGGGTGACGGATCAGATTTTAAAAGAATGGCGCAGGCTGGGATCAATTGAATTTGATGCAAAATAAATAACCTGTGAGTTAATAAAATGGCACAAAATTATATCGAAAAATTTGCCCAACGCGCGGCAATTAATTTAGAGGAACAAACACGTATCCACAGCGGCGATTATATAATGATCCGCCCGGATTATGTTATGACCCATGACAATACAGGGGCTGTTATGCCAAAATTCCGCGGAATCGGTGCAACAAAAATAGCCGATCCCAGACAGGTCGTCCACACCCTGGATCATAATATCCAGGATAAAAGTGAAAAGAATCTGGAGAAATATGCCAAAATTGAGTCATTCTCCCGGGAAATGGGTGTTGACTTTTATCCGGCGGGACGCGGCATCGGTCATCAGATCATGTGCGAGGAAGGATATGCCTGGCCCGGAACATTTGTGGTTGCATCCGACAGTCATTCTAATATGTACGGTGGGTTGGGATGTTTGGGCACACCGATTGTCAGAACTGACGCTGCAGCCCTATGGGCTACAGGACGAACCTGGTGGCAGGTGCCGCCGGTGACCAGGGTAATTTTCGAAGGGAAACTCACAGCGGGAGTGACCGGTAAAGATGCAATAATTACACTGATCGGGCTATTTAATCAGGATGAGGTGTTGAATCATGCGATTGAATTCGGGGGTGCCGGTGTCAGGAATCTCTCGATTGATCAGCGTCTGTCTATCGCCAATATGACAACCGAATGGGGCGCATTGGCCGGAGTTTTTCCTGTAGACTCTATCACTATAGATTGGTTAAGTAAACGCGCTGATTTTATTTCAAAAAGAGGCCTGGCCGGTATTCCGTCAGATGCTGATGGAAATGGAAGACATCCCAGGATGAATAAGGAACGTATAAAGGCACTTGAGTCCTCCGTTTTAAAAAGTGATGCCGGCGCCAATTATGCTAATGAAATTCATTTTGATCTTTCCAGTGTTCAACCACACGTGTCCGGGCCAAATTCAGTTAAAGTGATGACATCCCTGACTGAAATCAGTCAAAGAAATATTAAGATTAATAAAGCCTATCTTGTTTCCTGTGTCAACAGCCGGGTTGAAGACATCTCTGAGGCGGCAGGAATACTGGCCGGGGAAAAAATAGCAAACCATGTCAAATTTTATATTGCCGCGGCCTCCAGCGAAGTTCAGAAAGAGTGTGAAAATCGAGGCGACTGGCAATCCCTGCTTGATGCCGGTGCGATCCCCTTGCCGCCGGGTTGTGGTCCCTGTATCGGATTGGGCGCCGGTTTGCTGGAGGATGGTGAAGTTGGTATTTCTGCAACAAATAGAAATTTCAAAGGTAGAATGGGATCAAAAAATGCCGATACCTATCTGGCATCACCGGCCGTCGTGGCAGCATCAGCTCTGGCGGGCAAAATTACTTATCCCGGAAACTGGACAACAAACAAACCGGTCGCCTCGATTAATGTCGGGAAATCACCTGCTTCATCCGCGCGGCAGGTAGAAATTATTTCGGGTTTCCCGGAAACAATTACCGGAGAGATCATTTTTTGTCATCAGGATAATATGAATACCGACGGAATATATCCCGGAAAATATACTTATATTGATGATTTCACTCCACAACAGCAGGCAGAAGTTGTGATGGAAAATTACGACCCGGAATTTAAAAATCTGGTAAAAGAAGGTGATATTCTGGTTGGTGGATTTAATTTTGGCACCGGGAGTTCACGGGAGCAGGCAGCCACCGCATTAAAATTCAGAGGAATTCAAATCGTTATCGCCGGATCTTTCAGTGAAACATATAAACGAAATGCGATAAATAATGGATTCCTGGTAATTGAATCGCCCGGATTTGTAAATGATCTTAAATCCAACTTCGGCACCAAAGAGCTGAGTATAAAAACCGGTATTATAACAACCATAGATTTTAAAAAATCACATATAACTGCTGATGGAAAGAGCTATTCTTTTAACGCCATGGGTTCCGCTGCCCAGGAATTGATAGTTGCCGGCGGTCTGGAGAATTGGGTTAAGGATATTTTGAGTTTTGATTTACTATAAGTTGAAAGTTGAAAGTTGAAAGTTGAAAGTTGAAAGTTGAAAAAATCTGACGATTGTGTTTTAGTTTGTCAAGAATTTTTTTCTTTTGTTCGCCGTACAGCGAATCCGCCTGGCAACATGATCTTCTGGTTTAAAAAACTGCAGCCTTTACCATGGTACAAAATGCAGTTAGATTTGACTTTAAGGTTATTGGGGAATATCTTTTTTAGTAAATTGTATAGAATAAGTTAATGTTGAAAATAATATGGAAAACAGGATAAAAAATTAAACCACAGAGATCCTGGTGAGTGAGAGATAATAACAAAACGTATTAACATGAATGAATTACTCAGTGTGTATGTTTATTTTTTTTCACTACCTGAATAAATATAAGGAGTAACCATGAACTATTGCCCGCACTGCTCCACGCCTTTACATAAAAAATTTGATGTGTGCCCGGAATGTAAAAAAGTTATTGATTACAAAATGCTGGGAGATGTTTTTGCTGAGGGAGACAGCTCTCATGTGAACCGGAAAGCCCGGAGAAAAATCTGGTTTAAAGAACACGCCCTGGTTATAGTACCTTTTATTACATTAGTTATTGGGTTTGTGGCCGGTGCTGTATTGATGTTTGGTTATCTTCAGATCGCATTTCAGAATGAAAGAGAAGTTTATGACTCACAGATCTCGAAACTGAATAACACTATTACCCAAAACAAATCTACTGCTCAATCTTCTTCTCAGGAATTTCAGGGTGTTATTGATCAGAAAGATAAGATTATCGGGATATTATCCGAACAGCTGGATCTTATGGGCCGGGCTGTCAATTTTACCAACCGTCTGGATCGCAACAGCACTATTGCACCAAATTCCACACAGGAGTCGGATTTTTACCGCAGAAATATACTGTACCTGAATAGTCAATTTAAGCAACAGGTTGAAGCACTGACCGCAACCGAATATGAACCCCGCCGTGCCTACTCGTTGATCACCTTTCCTTCTATGATTGAATAGCAGGTTCAAAGTCGGTATAACAATATATATATTAAAACGCCACTGATAGAAACGTATATCCAAACCGGCAGGACCCACCGGACCAGTTTTACATGCTGTTCATATCGCTGGCGTAGCGCAAAATAAACAGCAGCAATGATAAATGGTACCATAAACGCTGCCAGAATAATATGTGGTATCAAAATTGTGAAATATACCGGACGTGTCCAGTCATAATGCGGATAGGGTACGGATCCGACTTTGGCATGATAGATCAGATAAAAGAACAAAAAAAACGCAGATGAAATTAATGCCGATATCATTGCCTTTTTATGTTTGGCTTTTTCACCCCTGCGTATCAATACATATCCAATGATGAGAAATACGGTGCTGATAAGATTGAATATTGCATTTATAGTCGGTAAATCATTTACACTCATATTAAAACCCGGTTCTTGTTTAATTTATCAAAAACAATAGTTCCTAATATCAGGCACAAAGTTAAAGGCCAAAAGGCAAAGAGGCCAAAGGATTAAGGTACAATGCTAAAGGACCAAGGATCCCGGATTATGGTTTTGGCAATGTACCTGATTTATTGAGTTCTGGCACCTGGGGCCTGGTTCCTGGAGCCTAAACCGTAATAAGGTCAAATGATCTAATAGATAGATTGTCTAAATTTCATCATGCAATAAAGCACGCAACTGAACGGTTAGTAAATTCAGGCTTTCCTCATCATAGGAATCATAATAACCCCGGATATTTCCCTGCCTGTCGACTAATATCAATTTTGTACTGTGCAGGTTGGGCAAATCTCCAGCCAGTTTAAACCCTTTTTCTGCCAGGGTTTGGACCTCATCAATTTCCCCATGCAGAAAAAGCCAGCGATCATCCGCGACACCAAATTTTTTTGCATATTCACGGAGCACATGCAGAGAATCCGTTGCCGGATCTACTGAGATGGATACAAAATGAACCTCATCAGAAGTCGCATATTTTTTATAGAGTTCTGCAATTTTGGCATTCATAAAAGGGCAAGGGCCCTGACAGCCGGTAAAAAAGAAATTAACGATATGAAATTTACCAAGCATTTCCTGTTTGCCAAATGCCTCGCCGTTCATTTCAACAAAAGTAAAATTGGGGACCTGGCCATAAATTTCAATTTGCGCACGCGAGGTATCCGCCAGATCGATGCTAACCAGAGAAATAATTGCCAGCAGAAGAACTATAATAATACCCAGAATAAGATCACGGTTTTTATTATGCATTTTTATCCCCTGTCAGATGTTTTAATTCCACATACTGGATGAGGATGATACCAATGAATATACTGGAAATCCAGAGATGAAAAACCTGTAATACCGGCGGTAATCCAAAAATCTCCATGGAAGATCCAATGATAATTTGTGCCGGTAAAAGCAGGAGACTAAAACCACTGAGCAATTTCAGATCTTTTGAATTTATAGAAAATATTTTTAACGAAATGAATATTGCAACCGCGACAAGCAGAATGCCGGTGATGAAGTGTATGTAATTTATCAAACCAATCTGCGTCAATATTTCGTGTTCAAACATCAGCGGGAATCTGCTAAGCAGAATCTCAATTGATGAACGTACCCGGGTTCCCAGAATGATCTGAATCAATGTTAATATCCATAAAATAATCATACCGGATTTTAATGGAAATCCGGATTTATTGTTTTTCACATCAAGATAGCTGATCGATTGCGTAACATATATTAACAGACTGACAATAAATAAGGCCAGCACCAGGTGAACAGACACAGTTTCCGGTTGCAGCTTTGTTGCCACAACCACGCTGCCGTACCAGCCCTGAATAGCAACAAGTAAACTTGCCAGGATTGAGGGAACAAAGATTTTTTTATAGTTTCGAAAATGAATGATAGCCATAATAGCCAGGGCAAGTATTAATAAACCAACCACCATTCCGATCAGCCGGTTGATATACTCAATCCAGGCCAGGGTAAAATTAAAAGTATTGGGATTAAAGCCAATGGGTAGTTGTGCCCGTGACAATGGTGGAATCCAGCTGCCAAAACATTTCGGCCAGTCCGGACAACCCAGCCCCGCACCGGAAACACGAACCAAGCCACCGACAAATATTAAGAAATATGTGGTCAGTGTCGTTATCAGGGCCAGCTTTCTAAATCTGACAATTTTTTTCTCTTGCAACTTATTTTCCTTGTTTTGATGATTTTATTGAAACCACAGAGAACCCAGGGCTCACCCTTGCGGGTGGGCGACGGCCTCTAGACGTTCAGATTTGGACGACGATATTATATTTACCACGAAGTGCACAAAGAGTAATTAATAAAGTATACTTCGTGTGCTTCGTGGTTTAAAATCAGATAAACATTTATGGAATCAACAAATAAGAAAGCAGGCAATATTTATCTATTTATAAAAATCGTAAATGTTTTTTAGCATTTCCCACCATAGGTGGGACTGAAAAGTAATGTGATTAGAGATGAAAATCTTTAGTGAATAAAAAAAAACAAATGAAAATTACTTTATCCAAATATCATGAAAACAATAGTTCTAGACAGATTATATTCTCTAATTTCTAATCTCTAATCTATTGCCCCATTCTCTTATGGTCAATTATTTGTTCTGGTAAATCGGTGCTTTTGGTTTAATCGGATGGGCTTTTTCTTCATATATTGCGCCACGCGTCATGGTATCAAACATTGAGAATGTTAAGAATATCGTTAGAAATAGTAAAGAAGTAGCGAAAACAATCAAATATATCTTATTATCCCAGAATAAATGCATAAAAAAGAAAGCTACCAGCAGAGCTTTAATTGATGCGATGACCAGGGCAATCGCCACATTATAAGGCCCAAAATCGATAAACGAAGCTCCTACAGTAATTAAAGTCAAAACAAGCAAGGCAGCGCCAACTACCAGATAATTTTTTATCGATGTGATATGTGGATGATTTTCTGCCATAGTTCTATCCTATCAAATAAAGTAACGGAAAAAGGAAAATCCAGATCAAGTCAACCAGATGCCAGTATAATCCGGTCATCTCAATCGGTGTGTAATATTCTGATGAGAAATGATCCCTTCCGGTTCGGAATAAAACCCAACCAATCACAATCATTCCCAACAGGATATGAAGACCGTGCAAACCGGTCATTGTAAAATAGATACTGAAAAAAATATGCGGATTATTGCCCTGTATGCCCTGAAATGTATAAAATTTTCCCGGTAATTGTCCCAGTTCAATTTTATGGCTGTATTCAAAATATTTGATTACCAGAAAGGTAAATGCTAAAAGCAGGGTCAGGATCAAAAACAAACTGGTCTGCTTTTTTTTATCAACCTGCATAAAGCGGATTGCCAGCGCCATCGTAACGGAGCTTGTGATCAGGACAATCGTGTTTACCGTTCCCAAAACCACATCCAATTGTTTGTGGGCGTTATAAAACATTTCAGGATACCAGGCACGGAACACCCCGTATGCGACAAATAAACCGCCAAACAATAATACTTCGGTGACAAGGAAGAGCCACATTCCCAGCTTAGCGGACTCTCTCTGCTGTTCGGCGTCAGTAAAGTGATGCCGCACATGCACAGCGGTTATTGCAGATGAATTACTCATGTTTTGTGTTCTTTATTTTAATGTACTTTCTACCATAACTTTATCATAATCATATGTACCATGCGTGATTTCGGGTAATAATGCAAAATTATGCGCATCCGGTGGCGAACTTGTTTCCCATTCCAGCGACAAAGCCGCCCAGGGATTATTTCCTGCTAACTTTCCTTTAAAAATGGCATGAATCAAATATACTGCCATAACTATGAATCCCAGACCCAGTATCCAGGAACCAAATGAAGAAAAGGCATGCAGCGGTTGATATTGATCCGGATAATTATAATATCTGCGCGGCATACCCTGGCTGCCCAAAATAAATTGTGTAAAAAATGTCATATTAAATCCAATAAATATCAAGGCGATTGATATTTTAGCCCAGAGTTCGCTGTACATGCGACCCCAGATTTTAGGCCACCAGTAATGCAATCCGGCCAGAAATGCCATAACGGTACCACCCATCATTACATAGTGAAAATGTGCCACGATAAAATATGTATCATGCAGATGTATATCCACCGATAGGGCGCCGAGGAAAATACCCGTTAATCCACCAATGCTAAACAGGAATAAAAATGATAAGGCATAAAGCATTGGCGCTTCAAATGTAATCGATCCTTTGTACATAGTAGCAATCCAGTTAAAAACTTTGATACCGGAAGGAATACCGACCATAAAGGTCAGGAACGAAAAAATCATGGCCGCAAATTCTGATTGTCCGCTGGTAAACATGTGATGACCCCAGACCAGAAAACTGAGAAAAGCGATACCCAGGCTGGAAAAGGCAATAGCTTTATAGCCAAAAATCTTTTTATGTGAAAAGACGGAAATAATTTCGCTGATAATACCCATTCCCGGCAAGATCATGATATATACGGCCGGATGGGAGTAAAACCAGAAGAAATGTTGATATAAAACAGGATCTCCACCCATGGCCGGATCAAAAATTCCGATGCCAAATACACGCTCAAGAATTAAAAGCACCATTGTAATACCGATCACCGGTGTGGCTAAAACCTGAATAATTGCCGTGGCATATAACCCCCAGACAAAAAGTGGAAGCTTGAACCAGGTCAGCCCGGGTGCACGTAGTTTATGAATAGTAACAATAAAATTTAATCCGGTAAATATTGATGAAAAACCAAGAATAAAAACGCCGAGTGTCATGGATATTACCGATCCACCGGTTTGCGAACTGTATGGCGTGTAGAATGTCCAGCCGGTGTCGACACCACCGCTGACGATGGAGAATAAAGCAAACAGGGCGCCAAATATATATATGTACCAGCTGGCAAGATTAAGGCGCGGGAACGCCACATCTTTGGCTCCCAGCATGATAGGAAGAATAAAATTCCCCAAAGCAGCCGGGATTGACGGAATGATAAATAAGAAAATCATTATTGCGCCATGCAGGGTAAAAAACTGGTTATATGTATCAGCCTCTATAATATCAGGACCCGGTTGCAACAGCTCAAGACGTAAAATTACGGCAAAGATGCCACCCACCATAAAGAAAAACATAATGGCAAATAAATACATCAATCCGATGCGCTTATGATCAACTGTAAATAACCAGGATTTTAATCCTTTTGGTTCCGATAAATAATTTGGTTGTGGAAGAGCAGACATAAATTTTATACCTTTACTTAGTCTTGCAGTGATTTAATATATGCGATCAGAGCATCAATTTGCCGGTCCTTCAGCACATTCTGATAGGTTGGCATTACCGGTTGAAATCCTTCGGCAACTTTGGCCTGCGGATTAAGAATTGATTCACGCAGATAATTTTCATCAATAGTGATCGTACTACCATCCGCCATTCCTTGCAGTGTACCGAATCTTCCTTTAAAGCTGGGTGCCACACCGGGCCGGCCATCCACGCTATGGCAAGTAATACAGGCTTTTGAAGTGTATAAATTTGCCCCCGCATCTTCCAGGCTCATGCCCTCTGGTATATCTATCGCGGATTTTTCAAGCCAGGCATTATAATCCACCTCCGTCATGACAATTACTTTGCCCAGCATTTCAGAATGTCCTTTTCCACAATATTCAGCACAGAAAATATCATATTCACCCGTCTCGATTGCCTCAAACCAGGTAAGGGTATATCGATTAGGCAGAACATCCATCTTTACCCGGAAATTCGGCACAAAAAAACTGTGTATGACATCCTGTGAAGAGAGTAATAGTTTTACCGGTTGCCCGACAGGTACAACCAGGTTATTAATATTATTCGCTCCATTGGGATAGTCAAATGTCCAGAACCATTTTTGCGCCGTGGCCTTGATTTCCAATGCATCTTTGGGAATCACATTCATTTTCAAATATGTTTTGAATCCCCAGACAAATACAATAAAGACCAGAATAACCGGAATAATTGTCCAGACAATTTCCAGTTTGGTGTTGTGCGCTATACCGGAGGTAAGTTCTCTTTTTCCCCGTCGCCGGTATTTGAAGATAAAATAGGCTGTTGTCATCATTACCAATACAAATAATACCAACGAGGCATAAAATATAAAATAAAAAAGGGCGTCAACTTCCCCGGCTACGGTCGAACCGGGTGGTGGTAAATACAATGTTCCTTTTTCATTCATTTTTAAATGATATTTCCTTTTTAATAGGCATTTTAATCAGCTTTTGGAATTGGGAATTGGTCATCAGAAAAGATCAAATACAAATTACCAGTTACTAATTACCAATCCATATCATATTGCCTTTACCTTAATCTTCTTGCGCAGCTCTTTTCTCCAGAATATGAAAAGAAAACCGCCAAGTAATAGCAGAGTTATAACGCCGCCAATGCGCATAACATTTCCGGCAAATATTACATACCCTTTGGCATCCGGATCATAATGATAACAAAATAACAGTATTCTATCTAAAGTGGTGCCTATATTGCCTTCGGAGGCTTCCATGAGGGCAAAACGCAAATCCTGTTCCTTATACTCAATACCGTAAAGATATCTGGATATAATTCCCTTATCAGTCAGCACAAATGAAACCGCTGCATGTGCATATTCATCCCGATCTTTATCATAATAGTATTTAAAACCCAGAGCATCGGCCAGTTCGGTAATACTTGGCTGATCGCCAATCAAAAATTCCCAGCCATTATTATCAATTATTTTTCCGATAGCAGCCAACTGATTCTTTTTCTTGGCCGCTGCCAGCCGGGCTGTTTCTTCCGGATCAATACTGATGGTAACAATCTGATAATCTTTTCCCGGGGAAAACGCCACCTCACCAATACCTTTACTCAGACCATTTAAAACGAAAGTACACAGCATGGGACATTCATAATATGCCAGTGTCAATAAAACCGGTTTTCCGGTTTTAAAAAATGATTTCAATGGGACAGGTTCACCCACTGAATTTGTAAACCGGAGGCTCAGTGGAATCTGATCTCCATAATGTTCAATCACATCAATTTTCTGTAGTTCCGGTGCGTTCTCCATGACAATTTGTGATTCAACCGGTCCGGATAAAAATATGCCGGAAATGACTAGCAAAATAGTCGTAAAATTAAGTCTCATATATATGATTCCTGCGAATGATTTATTTAGCGGGATTTTCTTAGTGCATCCAGCCGTTTCCTGAAGCTTTCCTCGGTAATGAGCTGCATAGCACGTTCAATCGGGATCTGATAAATCCCTTTGTCTTTATCCAGAAGTTTATAATTGGTAAGAGTCTCGGTTTCCATGGCACGGATTTCCCGCAGATCGACCGAGACCGGTTTCAGGTTGGTCTGATATACAATTTCTTCTTTTTCGATCATAAAATAGTCAGTCAACAATACAAGAATAACGATTAATATGATCATGCCGGCAACAGAATATCCAATCACTATCTTGGGATTGATATCCTGGCGCTCGTAGTCATTTTTCCCTGTACTCAACTCTCACTCCCCCTAAAATACTTGATGATAGGTAAAGGGTATAGGGCAAAATTATGGAACTTCCCGTTAAAAATTAAAGCAATAACTGAACTTATACCGTATACCTTATGCCCGTTTACTTATCCCCATTAGCACCATTTATTAATTCACTAACTTTATTGATTCCTCTAACTTGGTATCATTTACCGGTACCAGCGCGCCTTTCAGGTAAGACCACCAGAAATACCAGACAAAAATCCCCCCGATGCCAATCAATGCTGTGAGATCCATCCATGAAAAATGGAATCCGTGTTTATGTAATGTTGGCATAATTATCCAGTAAAGATCAAAGAAATGCATAAACAGAATCCAGATTGACATTATTCTCATGAAGTTTAAATTACGTTTTGCAGCCCGCGGCATCAATGCCAGAAACGGGATCAGAAAATGTCCAAATACCAACAGCATAGTTATTAACTTCCAGTTTCCCTCCCAGCGATGTAGATACCAGATGGTTTCTTCCGGGATATTGGCATACCAGATTAAAAAATATTGAGAAAATGCCATATACCCCCAGAAAATTGTAAAGGAAAAAAGAAATTTCCCCAAATCGTGATAATGCTCCACGGTGATCACATCTGTCAGCAAACCACGCTTACGTAATGAGAGCGAGATAAGAACAACAATTGCAATGGCGGCCAGAAAACTTCCGGCGAAAATATATAAACCAAAAATTGTTGAATACCAGTTCGGATCCAGTGACATCATCCAGTCAAATGAAGCAAAAGTAATAGTCAGGGCAAAAAGGATAATGCCTGGCGCACTACGTCTGCGCAGCTTTTCTGTTTGTTCCGGATCAAATGAAGCATCCTGCTGTTTGGATATTTTATATAGATTTTGGGAGAGCAGGATCCAGACAGCGAAATAAAATACTGTGCGAATTATAAAAAAGGGTGTATTTAAATATGCTGCTTTCTTTTGTAATAAGGCGTCTGCAGCTACTGCATCTTCGTGACTCCAGTGATATAGGTCATGAATTCCGAAAAGTACCGGTATCACCATTATAGCCATTAACGGAACTGTCATCATAATCATTTCAATAATCCGCCTTAAAACAGTACTCCACTTGGCATGGGTTGTATTATGAATTAACAAAAAAAACAGCCCGCCCAGCGTAATTGTCGCCCAAAAGGTAAATGCCACAAGATAAGAAAAAAAGAACTGCTGGCGATCGATAAAAAAGCCGGCGGCAGTAATTACCAGAGCAATCAGGCCGGTGATCAGGGCCGGGTTACTAATAAATCCCGAATCAGTATAATACTTTTGTTTATTATCCATTATGTTCTCAGAATAGTTTCATTCACACATGAAGAAAAAAGGTTGTTTAAGTCATTCCGCCCGCCTGAGGCGGGTCGGAATCTTTAACTCC